>NZ_JBZAYE010000799.1:0-2924 GCF_058244205.1 Variovorax sp. 20P10.2.4 | reverse complement strand
CCCGATGCGCGCCGCCTCAAGCGCCTGGCCGGCCCGCGCACCGGCGATGCGCTGTGGCGGCATGCGGTCGAATCGCTGGTGGCGCGCGGCGCGCTGGTGCGCAGCGGCACCTGGCTACACCGCCCCGACCACGCGGCGCGGCTCGGCGAGGCCGAGCAGAAGCTCGCGCAGAAGCTGCTGCCGAAGCTGGCCGATGGCGGCTTCGATCCGCCCTGGGTGCGCGACCTCGCCAAGGACTGCGGCGCGAGCGAGGCCGTGGTGCGCCAGACGCTCGCGAGTCTCGCGCGGCGCGGCGAGGCCTTCCAGGTGGTCAAGGACTTGTACTATCCGCAGGCGACGGTCGAACGCCTGGCGGCGATCGCGCGCGATTGCCTGCAGGGGCCCGAGGGCCTGCAGGCCGCGAGTTTCCGGGACGCGACCGGGCTGGGCCGCAAGCGCGCGATCCAGCTGCTGGAGTTCTTCGACCGGGTCGGGTTCACGCGGCGCGTGAAGGACACGCACCTGCTGCGGCCCGACACGGTGCTGTTCGAGGCACGGCCGTGAAGGGCCGTGCGCATGGGAGGGGATCGTCCCTGGTGGGGCGGCCGGGCTTCAAACCCGGTGGGTGGCGCCAGTCGTCGCCGGGAAGGTTCGACTCCTTCCCCCTTCCGCCTTTTGGCGGGCATTCGCCTGCTGCGCGATTCGATCTTGCACCTGCGATGCTCGACGTACCTGAGTACGTCTGCGCTTCTCGGCGCAACCTCGAACCGCTCGCTACGGCGACTGCCCACCAAAAGCTTGGGCGATGGGCAACTGTATGGTCAGGGGACGATGCGCAGCGATGGGCCGTTCGCTTCCACGCGGCCGATGACGGCGGCGCGGTCGAAGCCCTCGTCGCCGAACACCTTCAGCACGGCATCGACGGCCTCCGGCGCGCAGCTCACGAGCAGGCCGCCCGAGGTCTGCGGATCGCTGAGCAGCGCCTGCGCGGTCGGCGGCAGGCCGGCGGCGAGTTCGACCTCGGCGCCGTAGCCGGCCCAGTTGCGGCCCGAGGCGCCGGTGACGAAGCCCTCGGCGGCCATGGCCTCGACGCGGTCGAGCAGCGGCACCTTCGACCATTCGACGACGGCCGAGAGCTTCGCGCCGCGCGCGAGCTCGAGCGCATGGCCCGCGAGGCCGAAGCCGGTGACGTCGGTCAGCGCATGCACGCCTTCGAGCGCCGAGAGCGCGATGCCTGGGGTGTTGAGCTTCGTCGTGTTCTCGATCAGCTGGCGGTAGCCGGTCTCGGACAGCTGCTCCTTCTTGAGCGCGGCCGACAGCACGCCCACGCCCAGCGGCTTGCCGAGCACCAGCAGGTCACCGGCCTTCGCATCGGCATTGCGCCGCACGCGGTCGGGGTGCACCAGGCCCATGGCGACCAGGCCGTAGATCGGCTCGACCGAATCGATGGTGTGGCCGCCCGCGATCGGAATGCCGGCGGCGCGGCACACGTCCTGGCCGCCGCGCACGATCTCGGCGATGACCTCCACCGGCAGCTGGTTGATCGGCATCGCGAGGATGGCCAGCGCCATGATCGGCCGCCCGCCCATGGCGTAGACGTCGCTGATGGCATTGGTGGCGGCGATGCGGCCGAACTCGTAGGGGTCGTCCACGATCGGCATGAAGAAGTCGGTGGTGGCGATCAGCGCCTGCTCGTCGTTGAGCTTGTAGACGGCCGCGTCGTCGGCGGTCTCGATGCCCACCATGAGCTCGGGCGGGATCAGGCCGCCGCCATGGTTCTTGAGGATCTGCGAGAGCACGCCGGGCGCGATCTTGCAGCCGCAGCCGCCGCCATGCGAAAAACTCGTGAGGCGCAGCGGCGCGAGCGGATTCATGAGAGTCGGGTTCATGGCCCGATTATCGAATCGAGCCCGCTTTCTACAATCCCGACCTTTCCAAAACCGCGAGCCTCCAAGGCGCATCCATGAAAAAGACACTCACACGACTGGCCCTTGCCCTGGCCTTCTCCGCAGCCAGCTTCGGCGCCTTCGCGCAGGGCGTGCTGCGTGTCTCGGCCATTCCCGACGAGGCGCCGACCGAGCTGCAGCGCAAGTTCACGCCGCTGGGCGACTACCTCAAGAAGGAAACCGGCATGGAGGTGCAGTTCACGCCCGTGACCGACTATGCCGCCGTGGTCGAAGGCCTGGCCACCAACAAGATCGACCTCGCCTGGCTCGGCGGCTTCACCTTCGTGCAGGCGCGCATCCGCACCAACGGCGGCGCGGTGCCGATCGTGCAGCGCGCCGAGGACGAGGTCTTCACCAGCAAGTTCATCGTGCCGGTGGACAGCAGCGCGAAGACGCTCGCCGACCTCAAGGGCAAGACCTTCGCGTTCGGCGCGCCCTCCTCCACCTCGGGCAGCCTGATGCCGCGCTACTTCCTGCTGCAGGCCGGCATCAACCCCGAGAAGGACTTCAAGACGGTCGCGTTCTCGGGCGCGCACGATGCCACGGTGGCCTTCGTGGCCGCCTCGCGCGCCGAGGCCGGCGTGCTCAACGCCTCGGTGTGGGACAAGCTGGTCGAGGCCAAGAACCCCAATGCGCTCAAGGTGCGCGTGCTCGCGACCACGCCGACCTACTACGACTACAACTGGACCGTGCGCCCGGGCCTCGACGCGGCGCTCACGAAGAAGCTCACCGACGCCTTCCTCAAGCTCGATCCGGCCAACCCGGCGCACAAGGAGATCATGGCGCTGCAGCGCGCGAGCAAGTTCATCCCGACCCAGTCGTCGAACTACGACGGCATCGAGACGGCGGGCAAGTCGGCCGGCCTGATCAAGTAAGCAAGAGAGAAAGAGAGAAGGCGCGCATGGGTTTCTCGCTCGACGGCGTGGGCGTGGTGCACCCCAACGGCCAGCGCGCGCTGGCCGGGGTGAAGCTCGCGGCGCGCGACGGCGAACGCCTCGC
>NZ_JBZAYE010000798.1:0-2929 GCF_058244205.1 Variovorax sp. 20P10.2.4 | reverse complement strand
CCGTCGCCATAGGCGGCGCTGAGGCCGCCGTGCGTGCGCATCGGCACGCTGTCGCCGCGGCCCAGCGCGGCCTGCGCCTGGCCCTGCAGCACCACGATGGCCGAGAACCGGGGGCTCGCCTGCGAGGTGGCTTCGTAGTGGTGGTGCACCACGATGTCGGAGGCGGCCAGCGTCAGGCCCGGGCCCAGCGCATGCGTCTCGACGCGGCCCTCGGCGATGCACAGCGCCTCGGGGTCGCGCGGTGCGCCCGACAGATAGGGCAGGCGGTAGCGGAAGCCCGCGTCGCGGCCGAGCCGATCGAAGTCGGCGGCGCTGAAGCGGCGCGGCGAAACGCCGGGCGCGAGGGCCGCTTCGCTTTCGGCGCCCGGCATACGTTTGCCGCGCTTCGGCATAGGTCGGTGCATCGCCAGATGGTAACAATTCTCATTTGTCGTTAAACCCTTTGTCCTCACCGCCGCCATGCCGACTGCCTTCCGTTCTACCGCGCCGTTCCGGCGCCATTCCCTGCACCTGCTGTTCGGCGCGGCGCTGCCTTCGATGTCCGCGCTGGCGCAGGCACCCGATGCCGGATCGGGCGCCGCGTTGCCCGCGATCGAGGTGACCGGCACGGCCGTCACGCCCACCACCGAGGGCACGCAGTCGTACACCACGAAGGCCGCGCGCACCGCGACCGGCCTGCAGCTCTCGCCGCGCGAGACGCCGCAATCGGTCAGCGTGGTCACGCGCCAGATCGTCGAGGACCAGGGCCTGCAGACCACCGGCGACATGCTGAACAGCGTCACCGGCATCTCGATCACGCGCAGCGACGCCAACCGGCTCTCGGTGTCGGCGCGCGGCTTCGCGATCGACAGCTACCAGTTCGACGGCCTCGTGAGCCCGGTGCTGTCGCCCTGGTCCTTCGGCGAGAGCAACCTCGACACCGCCATCTACGACCGGCTCGAGGTGGTGCGCGGCGCCACCGGCCTGATGACCGGCGCGGGCAACCCGTCGGCCGCGATCAACTTCGTGCGCAAGCGGCCGCTGCGCGAGTTCGCGGCCTCGGCCGGCGTGTCGGTGGGCAGCTGGAATTTCCGGCGTGCCGAGGCCGACATCTCGGCGCCGCTCACGCAGGACGGGCGCATCCGCTCGCGCCTGGTGGCGGCCCATTCGGACGGCGACAGCTACACCACCTTTCTAGGCAACCGCTCGAACACCTTCTACGGCGTGCTCAGCGCCGACCTGACGCCCGCCACCGAGCTCACGCTGGGCCTGAGCAAGCAGGACACCGTGACGCGCGGCTTCGGTGCCGGCTTCCCGCTGTTCTACACCGACGGCCGGCGCACCGACTTCGACCGCTCCGTGGCCAGCAACACGACATGGACCCGGGCCGAGACCGACACCACCACCGCCTTTCTCGACCTCACGCACCGCTTCGCCAACCGCTGGACCGCCCGCCTGGCCTACAGCCACGCCAGCACCGACATGATGATGAAGCACCTCTACCGCGGCGGCGCGGTCAATGCCTTCACCGGCGCGATGAGCGTGGCGCCTTCGTACATCCACTACGACGGCGAACTGAAGCGCCGCGCCGCCCATGCCACGCTCGGCGGTCCGTTCCGCCTGCTGGGTCGCGACCACGAGTTCTCGCTCGGCTGGATGCGCTTCGACGACCGGCTCGACCTGCCGCAGTACCGCGCGCTGAACCAGCCGCCGATCGGCAGCTTCTTCGACTGGCGCGTCGACCGCATCGCCGAGCCGCTGTGGTCGAGCGTGCCCTCGCAGGCCGACACCATGCGCGCGCGCCAGGACGGCACCTATGCCGTGGGGCGTTTCTCGCTGGCCGATCCGCTGCACCTGATCGTGGGCGCGCGCGTGAGCAACTGGAAGACCGACCAGAACTACTTCGGCGCGATCCGCAGGTACGAGCACCGCGACCGCATCACGCCCTACGCGGGCCTGCTCTACGACATCGACGACACCTACACGGCCTACGCCAGCTACACCAGCATCTTCAAGCCGCAGAACAACCGCGACGCGGCCGGCGAGATCCTCGACCCGGTGACCGGCAAGAGCTTCGAGCTGGGCCTCAAGGCCGCCTACGCGGACGGCCGGCTCAACGGCGCCTTCGCGCTGTTCCAGACGCGCCAGGACAACCTGGCCGAGGCCATCGCCGGCCAGACCGCGGGCGGCGTGCCCAACACCCAGGCCTACCGCGCGGTGGCCGGCGCGAAGGTGGAGGGCGTGGACCTCGAGCTCAGCGGCGAGATCGCGCGCGGCTGGAACCTCGCCGCGGGCTACACCCACTTCCGTGCCCGCGCCGCGAACGGCACGCCGATCAACACCGGGCATCCGCGCAGCCAGCTCAAGATCTTCAGCAGCTACCAGCTGCCGGGCGACTGGAGCGCGCTGACCCTGGGCGCGGGCGTGAACTGGCAGGGCCGCGCCTACGAGACCGTCATGGCGCCGCCGGCCAACCGCTCCACCGTGGTCGCGCAGTCGGGCTATGCGCTGGTGAGCCTGATGGCGCGCTACGAGATCCGCAAGAACGTCTCGGCGACCCTGAACATCAACAACCTGACCGACCGCAAGTACTACTCGCAGGTCGCCTTCTTCAACCAGGGCTGGTATGGGTCGCCGCGCAACGCGACGCTGTCGCTGCGCGTGCAGTACTGAGGCGCTGCCAGGCTCAGAGGCCCTGGCGCGCCTCGGCGATGCGCGCGAAGCGGCCGAGCAGTTGCGCGGAATCGCCGGTGGCCTGCACGCGCTCGCGCAGCGCCTCGGGGTCGAGCCCGGCCGTCTTCAGCGGGCCGGCCAGGCGATCGATGTAGTCGCGCATCGCGTGGGCATCGAACTCGGGATGGAACTGCACGCCCCAGGCGCTGTCGCCGACGCGGAAGGCATGCACCGGGTCATGCGCGCTGCCGGCCAGCCGCACCGCGCCCTCGGGCAG
>NZ_JBZAYE010000797.1:0-2935 GCF_058244205.1 Variovorax sp. 20P10.2.4 | reverse complement strand
CTTCGGGCGGCTGGGGCTTGGCGGCACCGGCCTTTTTGGTCGCCGCCGTGGCGGGCAGGGCGAGCAGGGCGGCGGTGCCGATCAGGAGCGTGCGGCGGCCGGAGAGCGGAGCATGAAGGATGCGTGACATGGGCCGCATTGTGGCGTCATGGCCCGCGCCCGATTGTCGGAAAGCACCATGAAAAACCGGGGCACGCAGCCCCGGTTCATGGTGCGGCAAGAGCGCCGGGGCCTACTTGCCCCAGCTGTCGCGCATGCCCGCCGCGCGGTTGAACACGCGCCGGCCGTCCTCGGCCGCCTTGGCGTCGAGCACGAAGTAGCCATGGCGCTCGAACTGGAAGGCCGCTTCGGGCTTCGCGTCGGCGAGCGAGGGCTCGACATAGGCCGCGCAGACCTCGAGGCTGTGGCGGTTGAGCTCCTCGAGCAATTCGCCGCCGCCGGGGTTGGCTTCGGAGAACAGCCGCTCGTAGAGCCGCACCTCGGCCTGCACCGCATCGGCCACGGCCACCCAGGTGATGTTGCCCTTGACCTTGATCGCGTCGGCGCCCGGGGTGCCGCTCTTGGTGTCGGGCACCAGCTTTGCCTGCACCTCGATGAGCTTGCCCTCGGCATCGCGCGTGGCGCCGGTGCACTCGATGACATGGCCGTACTTGAGCCGCACCTTGTTGCCGGGGAACAGGCGGAAGAAGCCCTTGGGCTGCACGTCCTCGTAGTCGGTGCGCTCGATCCAGACCTCGCGGCCCAGCTTGAAGGCGCGCTTGCCGAGTTCGGGATGGTGCGGATGGATCGGTGCCGAGCAGTCGTCGAGCGCAGCGTCGCCGCCCATGAGTTCACCCCAGTTGCTGATGACCAGCTTGACCGGGTCGAGCACCGCCATCGCGCGCGGCGCCACGGGGTCGAGGGTGTCGCGCAGCGCGGCCTCGAGCGCGGCGTAGTCGATCCAGCCGCCCGACTTGGTGGTGCCGCTGCGTTCGCAGAACAGGCGCAGCGCCTCGGGCGTGTAGCCGCGGCGGCGCAGGCCGGCCAGCGTGGGCATGCGCGGGTCGTCCCAGCCGTCGACATGCTTTTCCTCCACCAGCTGGCGCAGCTTGCGCTTGCTGGTGAGCACGTGCGTCACGTTGAGCCGCGCGAATTCGTACTGGCGCGGATGCGGGCTGGCGATCAGGCCGCCTTCGGCGAGGCGGTCGAGCAGCCAGTCGTAGAACGGGCGCTGGTCCTCGAACTCGAGCGTGCAGATGCTGTGGGTGATCTGCTCGAGCGCGTCCTCGATCGGGTGCGCATAGGTGTACATCGGGTAGATGCACCACTTGTCGCCGGTGTTGTGGTGCGTGGCCCGGCGGATGCGGTAGAGCGCCGGGTCGCGCATGTTGATGTTGGGGCTCGCCATGTCGATCTTGGCGCGCAGGGTGGCGGCGCCGTCGGCGAGCTTGCCGTCGCGCATCTCGCGAAAGCGCGCGAGATTCTCCTCGGGGCTGCGGCTGCGGTACGGGCTGTCGGTGCCGGGCTTGCCGAAGTCGCCGCGGTTGGCGCGCACTTCATCGGCCGATTGCTCGTCGACATAGGCCAGGCCGGCGCCGATCAGGTATTCGGCCGCGCGGTACATGAAGTCGAAGTAGTCGCTCGCGAAGTACTCGTGCGGCTGCATCACGCCGGGTGCGCTGGGGCGGTCGGCCAGGTAGGTCTCGTAGCCGAGCCATTCCACGGCGTCGCGGATCGAGTCGACGTACTCCTGCTCTTCCTTCTCGGGGTTGGTGTCGTCGAAGCGCAGGTGGCAGACGCCGCCGTATTCGCGCGCCAGCTCGAAATTCAGCCAGATGCTCTTGGCGTGGCCGATGTGCAGGTAGCCGTTGGGTTCGGGCGGAAAGCGCAGGCGGACCCGGGCCGGGTCGTTCATGCCATGGGCGTGGTGTTCGGCATCGCCCGGAGCCCCACCCCAGCGGCGGCCGGTGTAGGCGCCCTGGGCGAGGTCGTTTTCGATCACGTGGCGCAGGAAATTGCTGGGTGCGGCGGGTGTTTTTGCGACGTCTTTGTCGGTCGGGGAGGTCATCGACGCATTCTAATTTGGGGGATCTTCAGGTTACCTTTGGCAACGCTCTTCACAATGCGGCGGGCAACCACTTTGCATTTGGCGCGTTCAATACGTACATGGGCAGTGAATGCCTTCCCTACAAGGAGTCCAACATCATGAGCGTCACCCGTTCTACCTTCTTCAAGTGGGCCGCCGCAGGCGTCGTCGCCGCCGGTGCCCTGTTCGCGGCCACCTCGGCCAGCGCTCGCGGCGACGTGAGCTGGTCCATCGGCGTCGGCGTCCCCGGCGTGGCGGTGGGCGTGGGCGGCCCCGCCTACTACCCGGCACCGGTCTATGCGCCGCCGGCTCCCGTCTACTACGCCCCGCCGCCGCCGGTGTACTACCGCCCGCCGCCGGTCTATTACCGTCCGGCCCCGGTGTACTACGCGCCGCCGGCCTACTACGGCCCGCGCTATTACGGTCGCGGCTACTACCGCGGTCATGGCCACGGCCACTGGCGCTGAAATGCCACGCTGAATGTGAGCAAATGAAAAAGCCGGTTCTTCGGAACCGGCTTTTTCTTTGGGCGACGCATCGGCCCGGATTTCACATCGCGCGAAACAGGTGGGCGTAGAGCCGGCTGACCGGAATCCGCTCGGGCCGCCCGCGCAGGTCGAGGGCGAGCTTGCCGGTCTCGTCGCGGTGCACCGCCTCGATGGCCGAGGCGCGCACGACGACCGCCCGGTGCACCTGCCAGAAGGTCTGCGCATCGAGCTGCGGCAGCAACTGCTTGAGCGGCGTGCGGATCAGGTATTCGTGGTCCGCGGTCAGCACCCGCAGGTATTTGTCGGCGGCCTCGAAGTACAGCACCTCGTCGATCGGCACCATGCGCACCGTGCTGCCGCCGGCGTCGCTGGCGGCGATCAT
>NZ_JBZAYE010000796.1:0-2945 GCF_058244205.1 Variovorax sp. 20P10.2.4 | reverse complement strand
GCGAGCAGGGCTCGCACGGGCCCGTGATCTCGAGTCGCACCGAGTCGCCGAGCCGCAGCACCAGCGGCTGGTCGCGGAACAGCGAGCGCGCGGCGATCAAGTTCAGGCCCGACACCACGAGGTTGCGCCGCAGCAGCGCGGCGTCGATGGCCGCATGGCCGGTCAGCGCGGCGATCGCGCCCAGGTGCTCGGCCTGGATCAGCGTGACCTGGCGCTTGCCGCCGGATTTGGCCGCACTCGCGCGGTCGCCTTCCAGTCCCAGGCCCGCGAGCGCCTGCGCGCCCTCGACGGCCTGCACCGGCACGCGCCGCGCGGGCCGCAGGTAGACGGCCTCGAGACGGCCGGCGCGCGGAAACTGGCGCATGAGTTCGCGAAGGTCGGGCATGCGCGCGATTGTCCGTGGCGCTGCGCACGCGCCAGCAAAACCACGACGGCGATACAAATTGCAATAACTGGCGACAATCCAGGGAAATCGCCCCGCCGCCATGTCCACGCCTTTTCCGGAAACCCCAGAACCCGTGTCGCTGACCCCCGCGCTGGTGGTCGAGGACGATCCGGCCATGCAGCAGCGGCTGGCCTATGTGCTCGGCACGCTGGGCTGCACCGCGCCGCAGATCGCCTGGGCCGACAGCGTGGCCTCGGCACGGGCGCTGCTGGCCGAACGCAGCTTCGGCGTGGCGCTGGTCGACATCGGGCTGCCCGACGGCAGCGGCGTCGACCTGATCGGCTGGCTGCGGCAGCACCACCCGCGCCTGCCGGCGGTGGTGATCTCGGCCTACCGCACCGAGGAAACCATCTTCGCGGCGCTGCGCGCGGGCGCCATCGGCTACCTGCTCAAGGAGCGCGACGACCTCGAGCTCAGCATCGCACTGCGCAGCATCGAGCAGGGCGGCGCGCCGATCGATCCCGCGATCGCGCGGCGCATCCTGGGCTGGCTCACGCATCAGCCGAACGCCGCGCCCGCGACCATGCCCGCGCCGCTGCCGATCCCGGCCATGACCGCCGACACCCAGCCGGGCGAGCTGCTGCCCGCGTCGGGCATCGCGCCGCGCAAGGAGGAAGCGCCCGCCGCCGCGCTGCTGAGCCGGCGCGAGCACCGCATCCTCGAACTGGTGTCGCAGGGCCTCAGCAACCGCGACATGGCCGAAATGCTCTCGATCTCCCGATTGACCGTGGAATGCCACACCAAGAACATCTACCGCAAGCTGGCCGTCGGATCGCGCACCGAAGCGGTCTACCAGGCGCGGCTGCACGGGCTGCTGCGCTGAGCTTCCTGCACCGCCTGGCCGCGGCGCTGGCGCTGCTGCTGTGCGCGCATGGCGCGCTGGCCCAGGACTTCCCCGCGCTGCGCATCGAGGCCGTGCGCGCCGCCGGCTGGCACGACACGCGTCCACCCGAGAACGGCTGGGAGCCGGTGGCCGCCCTGCCCGACAACTGGGCCGATCGCTGGAGCGGCTTCGACGGCGTGGCCTGGTACCGGCTGCGCTGGGAGCAGCCCACGGAACCGCGCGAGACCGGCCTGCTGCTGCACTACCTCAACATGGCCGGCGCCGTGTACCTCAACGGCACGCCGATCTCGCGCGACGCCAGCCTGGTCGAGCCGCTGACGCGGGCCTGGAACACGCCGCGCTACTGGCTGCTGGCGCCGCCGCTGCTGCGCGCGGGCACCAACACCCTGCTGGTGCGCGTCTCGGGACTCGCGGTCTACCAGGCCGGGCTGGGGCCCGTCGTGGTCGGGCCGCCGGCCGTGCTGCAGGCCACCTACGAACGCGAGCGCGTGGTGCGGCGCGACCTGCAGGTGCTGGGCCTCGCGGTCAGCGCGGCGGTGTCGGCCTTCTTCGCGGCGCTATGGCTGCTGCGGCGGCGCGAAACCGCCTACGGCTGGTTCGCGCTGATGTCCATGCTGTGGCTGCTGTTCGGCTACAACCAGATCGCCACCAGCCCCTGGCCCTTCGCCACCACCTCGGCCTGGCAGGCGCTCAACACCTCGCTGCTGCTGGTCTTCAGCACCGCCTACGCGGTGTTCGCGCTGCGCTTCTGCGACCGCCGCATGCCGCTGCTCGAGGGCGCCTCGCTGCTGGCCGCGGCGGTCGGCGTGCTCGACCTGTGGCTGGCCGCGCCCGCGGCGCTGCCGCTGCACCGCGCGATCTGGACGCTGGTCGGCGGGCTGACGATCATCGTGGTCAACAGCGCCGCCATCGTCCACGCCTGGCGCCATCGCGGCAGCCCGATGCGCTCGCTCGCGCCCTTCATGGCGGTGTCGGCGCTCACCGGCGCGCACGACCTGCTGGTGTTCACCCAGGTGATCGACAGCAACCTCTACTACACCACCATGTCGTCCTACGTGCTGCTGCTGGGCATGGCGCTGACGCAGGCCGGGCGCTTCGTGCAGAGCCTGCGCCGCATCGAGAACTTCAACACCGAGCTGATCCAGGAAGTGAACGCGGCCAAGGACGAGCTCGCGGCCACGCTGTCGCAGCGCCATGCGCTGGAGCTCGCGCATGCGCGCATCGGCGAGCGCGTGAACCTCGCGAGCGACCTGCACGACGGCCTCGGCGGCATGCTGGTGGGCAGCATCGCGACGCTGGAGCGCACGCCCGAGCACCTGAGCGCGCCGCAGCTGCTGGCCATGCTCAAGCGGCTGCGCGACGACCTGCGGCTGATCATCGACGCCAACGGCCGCGACGACGGCGCGCATGCGCTCGCCGACCTGGTCGCGCCGCTGCGCCACCGGCTCACGCAATTGCTCGAGGCCAACGGCATCGAATGCCGTTGGCGCGTGGAAGGCCTGCAGGCGCTGACGCTCGCGCCCTCGCAGAACCTCGACCTGCTGCGCTTCCTGCAGGAGGCGCTGACCAACGTGCTGCGCCACAGCGGCGCGCGGCGGGTCGACGTGTCATTGGTGGAAGAGAACGGCCAGCTGCGGCTGGAGGTGCGCGACGACG
>NZ_JBZAYE010000795.1:0-2969 GCF_058244205.1 Variovorax sp. 20P10.2.4 | reverse complement strand
GGCGCCGGCGGACCGGCCGACGGCTACATCGCGCGCCACAGCACGGCCGGCACCAAGACCGACACGCCGATCCTCGAGACGCCGCAGTCGATCTCGGTGGTCACGGCCGAGCAGATCGAGGCCCAGCAGCCCACCAGCCTGGTCGACGCCTTCAACTACACGGCCGGCGTGAGGCGCTCGGAAGGCGCCGACCGCACCACCGACTCGTTCGTGATCCGCGGCTTCCAGGCCGGCGCCGGCACGGGCAGCCTCTACCGCGACGGCTCGAAGTTCATGGTCAACGCCTACGACGGCCAGCAGGAGCTCTACGGGCTCGAGCGCGCCGAGGTGCTCAAGGGCGCGGCCTCGCTGCTCTACGGCACGGCCGCGCCCGGCGGCGTGGTCAACACCGTCACCAAGCAGCCCACGGCCGAGCCGCTGCGCGAGCTGGGCGTGGAGCTCGGCAACCGCGACCGCCGCCAGATCAAGGGCGACTTCGGCGGCAAGCTGGACGAGCAGGGCACGCTGACCTACCGGCTCACGGGCCTCGTGCGCGACAGCAACACCTTCATCGACCACGTGCCCGACGACCGGCGCTTCCTGTCGGGCGCGATCCGCTGGCAGCCGAGCGCGGCGACCTCGCTCACGCTGCAGGCCGAGTACCTGCGCAACCGCACCGACTACGTGTACGGGCTGGCCGGCGGCGTCACGATCCTGCCGAACATCCACGGACCGGTGCCGAGCAGCCGCTACACCGGCACGCCGGGGCGCGACCGCTACGCCGGCACCAACACCGCCGTCGGCTACCGTTTCGAGCATGCCTTCAGCGATCGCCTGAAGCTGCGCCACAGCGCACATGCCTTCCGTTCGGAGGTCGATTTCCCGAGCACCGCCGCTGCCGGCGTGAGCCCCGACGGCGCCAGCTCCACCTTCCATGAGTCCTACGACCGCCGCGACCGCTCGCGCGCGCGCACCACCGACACCTCGCTCGAGTACCGCGTCGACACCGGCCCGGTCGCGCACACGCTGCTGGCCGGCGTGGACACCACCTACCAGTCCTACACCACGCGGCGCGCGTCGCGCGAGATCGCGACCCAGTTCAACTACTACGCGCCGAACTACGTCTACGTCGCGGGTGCGCCGGTGCCGAACACCTACTTCCCCGACATGGCCGGCAACGCCACCGGGCTGTACCTGCAGGACCAGATGAAGATCGCCGGGCGCTGGGTGGTGGTGCTCGGCGCGCGGCACGACCGCGTGACCGACCGCCAGGTGCCGGTCGATGGCGAGACCGCGAACTCGAAGGAGAAGACCTCGGCCACCACCGGCCGCGCCGGCCTCGTCTACCTGGCCGACAACGGCCTCGCGCCGTTCGCGAGCTTCAGCCAGTCGTTCCAGCCGCAGAGCGGTGTCGACCGCATGGGCGCGCGCTTCGAGCCCACGCGCGGCGAGCAGTACGAGCTCGGCCTGCGCTACCAGCCGCCGGGCAGCGACACCCTGCTGAGCGCCGCCGTCTACCAGCTCCGGCAGCAGAACGTGCTGTCGACGGACCCCGTCGACACCGGCTTCTCGGTGCAGACCGGCGAGGTGCGCTCGCGCGGGCTGGAGATCGAGCTGCGCACGCGCATCGGCCGCTCGGCCAGCCTGATCGCCGCCTACGCCTACACCGACGCGCGCGTCACCGCCGACACCACCGCCGCCAACGTCGGCAAGCGCCGCGGCAACGTGCCCTACAACACCTTCTCGGCCTGGGGCGAGTACGACTTCGGCAAGGCCGGCGCGCCGGGCCTGCGCGCGGGGCTGGGCGTGCGCCACGTGGGCGCCTCCACCGGGCTTTACGTGAACGGCATCGTGCCCTCGTACACCGTGTTCGACGCGATGGTGTCGTACGACACCGGCCACTGGCGCTACGCGTTCAACCTCACGAACCTGGCCGACAAGGCCTATATCGCCTCGTGCACCTATGGCTGCTTCTACGGCGAGCGGCGCAAGGCGGTGGCTTCGGCCACCTACCGCTGGTAGGGCGCAGCGCTTAGCATGAGGGGCATGAGCGAACACACCCATGCCCACGGCGAAGACCACAGCGAGCTCGATGAGATGGACCTGCGCGTGCGCGCGCTCGAGAGTGTGCTCACCGAGAAGGGCTACATCGAGCCGGCCGCGCTCGATGCGCTGATCGACACCTACCAGACCCGCATCGGCCCGCGCAACGGCGCGCGCGTGGTCGCCAAAGCCTGGGTCGACCCGGCCTTTCGCGACTGGCTGCTGGCCGACGCCACCGCGGCCATCGCCTCGCTGGGCTACACCGGCCGCCAGGGCGAGCACATGGTGGCGGTGGCCAACAGCGACGATCAGCACCACATGGTGGTCTGCACGCTGTGCAGCTGCTACCCGTGGCCGGTGCTGGGCCTGCCGCCCACCTGGTACAAGAGCGCGCCCTACCGCTCGCGCGCGGTGCGCGACCCGCGCGGCGTGCTCGCGGACTTCGGCACGGTGCTGCCCGAGACCACGCGCATCCGGATCTGGGACTCGACCGCGGAGGTGCGCTACCTCGTGATTCCGCAGCGGCCCGCGGGCACGGAGCATCTGGGCGAGGAGGAGCTCGCGGCGCTGGTGTCGCGCGATTCGATGATCGGCACCCGGCTCGCCGATGCGCCGGAGGGCCCGGTATGAACTACCAAACCCAGGCCGACCTCGGCGGCCGCACCGGCTTCGGCGCGGTGCAGCCCGAGCCCGAGGGCGAGCTGTTCCATGCCGACTGGGAGCCGCGCGCGCTGGCGCTGGTGCTCGCGATGGGCGCCACCGGCTCGTGGAACATCGATGCGAGCCGCGCCGTGCGCGAGACCTTGCCGCACTACCTGCAGCTGAGCTATTACCGGATCTGGCTCGCGGCGCTCGAGCGGCTGATGATCGAGCGCGGCCAGCTGTTCGAGGACGAGATCGCGCAGGGCCGCATGCTGCATGCGCCCGCGCCCGTCAAGCGCGTGCTG
>NZ_JBZAYE010000794.1:0-2969 GCF_058244205.1 Variovorax sp. 20P10.2.4 | reverse complement strand
GGCCTGGAGCGACCGGCCGATGGCGATGATCGCCGGCCTCTGCGGCCCGACCGCGCAGGCGAGCGCCGAGGCCCGCACCGCCGTCTCGCTCGGCTACCACGCGGGCCTGCTGAGCCTGGCCGCGCTGGCCGGCGCCTCGGAAGACGCGCTGATCGCCCACTGCGAGGCGGTCGCGCAAGAGATCCCGCTGATCGGCTTCTACCTGCAGACCGTGGTCGGCGGCCCGGTGCTGTCGAGCGGCTTCTGGCGCCGCTTCGCCTCGATCCCGAACGTGCTCGCGATCAAGGTCGCGCCCTTCAACCGCTACCGCACCATCGACGTGGTGCGCGGCGTGGTCGAGGCGCGCGCCGAGGAGCGCGTGTTCCTCTACACCGGCAACGACGACCACATCGTGCTCGACCTCGCCCTGCCCTTCGCGGCCATGCGCGACGGCGCGCCGGTTCAGGTGCGCTTTCGCGGCGGGCTGCTGGGTCACTGGTCGGTCTGGACCGCGGGCGCGGTGCAGCTGCTCGCGCGCATCCAGGCCGAGCTGGCGGCCGACCAGGGCAACCTGAGCCCCGAGCTGCTCGCGCTCGATGCTCGCGTGACCGACTGCAACGCCGCCTTCTTCGACGTGGCGAACAATTTCCACGGCTGCATCGCGGGCTGCCACGAGGTGCTGCGGCGCCAGGGCCTGCTCGAGGGCATCTGGTGCCTCGACCCGGCCGAGGGGCTGGGCGCGGGCCAGTCGGCGGAGATCGACCGCGTGTACGCCGCGCACGGCGACCTCGCCGACGATGTCTTCGTGCGCGACAACCTCGCACGGTGGCTCGCATGACCGAGGCCGCCGTTCGCGCGGAGACCCGCACTGAGGCAGAGCTGCCGCTGATCCGCATGCGCGGCCTGCGCAAGGTCTACCGCCGCCGCGACCAGGAATTTCTCGCCGTCTCCGACGTCACGATGGACATCCATGCGGGCGACATGGTGTCGCTGGTCGGCCCCTCGGGCTGCGGCAAGTCGACGCTGCTGAAGATCCTCGCCGGGCTGCACGGCCACGACGGCGGCACGCTGGAGATCGGCGGCGGCCAGGCCTTCGAGCCGGGCCGCGACGTGGGCATGGTGTTCCAGCAGCCGCTGCTGCTGAAGTGGCGCACCATCCTCGAGAACGTGCTGCTGCCGGCCGACATCCTCGGCCTCGACCGCAAGGCCGCGACGCAACGCGCGCACGAACTGCTCGAGATGGTCGGCCTCGCGGGCTTCGCCGACAAGCGGCCCTACGAACTCTCGGGCGGCATGCAGCAGCGCGCCGCGATCGCGCGCGCGCTGATCCACGAACCGAAGCTGGTGCTGATGGACGAGCCCTTTGGCGCGCTCGATGCGCTCACGCGCGAGAAGATGAACCTCGAGATGCTGCGGATCTGGGAGCGCAGCCGCACCACCTTCGTTGTGGTCACGCACAGCATCCAGGAGGCGGTGTTCCTCGGCTCGCACTGCGCGGTGCTCACCGCGGGGCCGGCGCGCATGGCCGACTTCTTTCCGATCGAGCTGCCCGCGCCGCGCACGCTGCACATCAAGACCAGCGCCGAGTTCGGCCTCTACGTGCGGCGCATCTACGACCTGCTCGGCGTCGAATAGACCCCTGCGGCTCAGGCCGGCAGCAGCCGTTCCTTGGCGCGCGCCACTTCCATCTCGCGCGGCAGCGGCACGGCGTTCTTCACCGCGAGGATCTCCGCCATCACGCTGACCGCGATCTCGGGCGGCGTCTTGCTGCCGATGTAGATGCCGATCGGCCCGCGCAGCCGCGCCAGCGATTCGGTGGTCTGGTCGAAGTGCTCGATCATGCGGTCGCGCCGCGCATCGGCATTGCGGCGCGAACCGATGGCGCCGACATAGAAGGCGTCGCTCTGCAGCGCCTCGAGCAGCGCGAGGTCGTCGAGCTTGGGGTCGTGCGTGAGCGCCACCACGCAGCTGCGGCGGTCGGGCCGGAAGGCCAGCACCGCGTCGTCGGGCATCTCGGTGGTGATCTGCACGCCCGGCAGCGACCAGGCGGTGCGGTACTCGGCGCGCGGATCGCACAAGGTGACCGCGAAGCCGCTGAACTTGGCCATGGTCGCGAGGTACTCGGCGAGCTGGCCGGCGCCGATCAGCAGCATGCGGTACTCGGGGCCGAAGGTGTTGGCGAGCTCGGTGTCGTTGACCGTGAGTTCGTCGGGCGCCTTCGCTTCCTCGAGCCGCACCACGCCCGTGGCCAGCTCGACGGTGCGCCGCATCAGCCGGCCCTGCTCGAGCTGCGACACCAGCGTGTCGAGCGCCCCCGCGTCAGGCGCGTACTCGAGCAGCAGCTCGAGCGTGCCGCCGCAGGGCAGGCCGAAGCGGTGCGCCTCGTCGGCCGTGATGCCGTACTTCACCAGCGCGGGCGGCGCGCCCAGCGGCACCTCCTCGGCCTGGCCGTGGGCATGGCTATAGCGCGCGATCAGGTCGTCCTCGATGCACCCGCCCGAGACCGACCCGACCACCGCGCCGTCTTCGGCCAGCGCCATGATCGAGCCCACGGGCCGCGGCGACGAGCCCCAGGTGCGCACCACCGTGGTCAGCAGCGCGCGCTTGCCGGCACGCCGCCAGTCGCGCAGCGTGCGCAGCACCATCACGTCGAGGTTTTCCATCGCGTCTTCTTTCGTGGGAGCCGGAGCCTGACGGCCGTCTCAGCCGCCGCTGGAGGAATCGCCGCCCGTGCCGGGCTCGGCGTCCTTGTCCGATTTCTTTCCAAGGCCGATCTTCTTCATGAAGCCGGCCACCGCGCCGGTCTTCTCGGCCTGCGCTTCCGCATTCTCGGGCGCGGCCGCAGGCGGCGGGCCGTAGCGGCTTTGCATTTCGGCTTCGAAGCGCTTGAAGAAATCGTCGGCCGTGGACTTGGCCGCGCCGTCGATCAGGCGCTGGCCGAGCTGGGCGATCTTGCCGCCGACCTGGGCCTGCACGGTGTAGTCGAGCTC
>NZ_JBZAYE010000793.1:0-2972 GCF_058244205.1 Variovorax sp. 20P10.2.4 | reverse complement strand
ATGGCGTCGCGCTGGCCGCGCACGAGCTGCCGCCCGTGGCCTCGATGCGCGCCTTCGCGGCCGACCATGGCATCGGCCAGGCGCTCAGCGTGATCGTGCCCGCGCCCGGTTCGCCGTGGTGGATGCACCTGTCGCTCTACAGCCGCGAGGCGGCCGGCCTCGGCGCGCGCGCGCAGGCGCTGGTCGAGCTGCTGATGCCGCACCTGGTGCTGGTGCAGGGGCTGGGATTGCACGAGGCGCCGGTGCCGGCACCGGCCGCCCTCACGCTGCTGAGCCGCCGCGAGGCCGAGGTGGCGCGGCTGTTCGCGCAGGGGCAGAGCTACAAGATGGTGGCGCGCACGCTCGGCAGTTCGCCGGCCACGGTGCGCCATCACCTGCGGCAGGTCTATGCCAAGCTGGGCGTCACGAGCAAGGTGCAGATGGCGCGGCTGGTGGGCGCGCAGGCCGCATAGGCCCGAACGCGGCGCCCATCTACTTGTCGCCGTCGGGAATCACCGCATCGGCCGCCGCACCCACCGCCTTGCCGGTGATGCGCGCGGTGCCGATCGCCGCGTCGGCCGCGAGGCCCACGGCACCCGCGGTCACGCTGACCGCGGTGCTCGCCACCGAGACCACCGCGCAGCCGCCGAGCACGGCCAGTAGCGCCGCCGCGAGGGTGGCGCGAAAGAAAGTCGGCAGCGGTGTCGTCATGGTGGGACCTCTTCGGGAGAACGCGGGATTCAGCGCACGCGCATGCCGGGCGTGGCGCCGGGCCAGGGCTCGAGCACGTGGATGCCCGGCTGGGCCTTCTCGTCGGCGTGGCTGGCGGCGAGCACCATGCCTTCGCTGATGCCGAACTTCATCTTGCGCGGCGCGAGGTTCGCGACCAGCACCGTGAGCTTGCCCACCAGTTGTTCCGGCTGGTAGGCCGAGGCGATGCCGCTGAACACGTTGCGGGTCTTGCCTTCGCCGGCGTCGAGCGTGAGGCGCAGCAGCTTGGTCGAGCCCTCGACCTTCTCGCAGGCCACGATCTTCGCGATCCGCAGGTCGATCTTCACGAAGTCGTCGATGCCGATGGTGGGCGCGATGGCCTCGCCGCCGGGCAGCGCATCCGCCGCGGGTTCGGCGGCGGGGGCCGCCACCGGCTCGGGCGCGTCGAACAGCTGGTCGACCACCTTGGCGTCGGCACGCTGCATCAGGTGCTTGTACTCGCCGATCGCATGGCCCGTGGGCAGCGCCTGCGCGGCATCGGTCCACTCGAGCGGCGTGATCTTCAGGAAGGCCTCGACGTTCGCGGCCAGCGCCGGCAGCACCGGCTTGAGGTACAGCGTGAGCAGGCGGAAGGCCTCGATGCAGACCGTGCACACGTCGTGCAGCCGCGCCTCGGCGCCTTCCTTCTTGGCCAGTTCCCAGGGCTTGTTCTGGTCGACGTACTCGTTGACCTTGTCGGCCAGCGCCATCACCTCGCGCAGCGCGCGCGCATAGTCGCGGCCGTCGTAGAGCGCATGGACCTCGCCGGCCGCCTCGCGCAGCGCGAACAGCAGCGCGTCGCCATCGGCCGACACCTCGCCCAGCTTGCCGCCGAAGCGCTTGCCGATGAAACCGGCCGCGCGGCTCGCGATGTTGATGTACTTGCCCACCAGGTCGCTGTTGACGCGCGCGACGAAGTCGTCGGGGTTGAAGTCGATGTCCTCGTTGCGGCCGTTGAGCTTGGCCGCGATGTAGTAGCGCAGCCATTCGGCGTTGAGGCCGAGCGACAGGTACCTGAGCGGGTCGATGCCGGTGCCGCGGCTCTTGCTCATCTTCTCGCCGCTGACCGTCAGGTGGCCGTGCACGTAGACCGCGTCGGGCGCCTTGCGGCCGCTGAAGTGCAGCATCGCGGGCCAGAACAGCGTGTGGAAGGTGATGATGTCCTTGCCGATGAAGTGCACCTGCTCGAGCTCGGGGTCGGCCATGTACTCGGTGTACGAGATGCCGTCGCCGCCCAGTTCGATGCAGCGCTTGTCGAGCAGGTTCTTCAGCGACGCCAGGTAGCCCACGGGCGCGTCGAGCCAGACGTAGAAGTACTTGCCCGGCGCATCGGGGATCTCGATGCCGAAATAGGGCGCGTCGCGGCTGATGTCCCAGTCGCCGAGGCCGCCCTTGCCCTCGTCGTCCTTGTAGAGCCACTCGCGGATCTTGTTCTGCACCTCGGGCTGCACGTGGCCGGGCGCGGCGGTCCATTCCTTGAGGTAGGCCTCGCAGCGCGGGTCGGACAGCTTGAAGAAGAAGTGCTCGGAGCTGCGCAGCTCGGGCTTGGCGCCCGAGAGCGCCGAGTAGGGGTTGATCAGCTCGGTGGGCGCGTAGACCGCGCCGCAGACCTCGCAGTTGTCGCCGTACTGGTCCTTCGAGTGGCAGTTCGGGCACTCGCCCTTGATGAAGCGGTCGGCCAGGAACATGCCCTTCTCGGGGTCGTAGAACTGTTCGACGCTCTTGGTGCTGATCAGGCCGTTGGCGCGCAGGTCGCGGTAGATGTCCTGCGCCAGCTGGTGGTTCTCGGGGCCGTCGGTCGAGTGCCAGTTGTCGAAGGCGATGTGGTAGCCGTCGAGGTACTGCTTGCGGCCCGCGGCGATCTCGGCCACGAAGGCCTGCGGCGTCACGCCGGCCTTGTCGGCCGCGATGGTGATCGCCGCGCCGTGCGCGTCGTCGGCGCAGACGAAGTTGACGTCGGCACCGTTCATTCGCTGGTTCCGCACCCAGATGTCGGCCTGGATGTACTCCATCATGTGGCCGATGTGGAACTTGCCGTTGGCGTACGGCAGGGCGGTGGTGACGAAGAGCTTGCGCGGGGCGGACATCGGGGGAGGCGCTTTCGGAGTTGCGGGAGCGTCGGAAGCGACGCAGCGGGAGAACCTGGCATTTTAGGTGGCGCGGCGTTTCGGCGGGTTCGATGGCAGCATCGACCCCATGCCGCACCCCGCCGATTCCGATCTTCTCCGGGCCCACGTCGCCAC
>NZ_JBZAYE010000792.1:0-2975 GCF_058244205.1 Variovorax sp. 20P10.2.4 | reverse complement strand
GCGCGCGAGCGCGACGTGCCGCTGCTCACGCTGGCCGACTGAAGCCCGCCGGGCCGGCGGACCTCAGAGCTTGATGCCCGCCGCCTTCACCGTCGGCCCGAGCACCGCCACCTGCTCCTTCACGATGCCCTCGAAACGGGCCGTCGTCTCGGGCTTGGCGACGATGCCCAGCTCGATCAGCTTCTTCTGCACCTCGGCCATGGCCAGCACCTCGTTGCAGGCGGCATGGAGGCGTGCCACCACCTCGGGCGGCAGCTTCGCGGGGCCGCTGAGGCCGAAGAAGTTCTCGAGCACCAGCTTGGGCTGCCCCACCTCGGCGATGGCCGGCACCTCGGGCATCAGCGGCGAGCGCGCGCTGCCCGTGACCGCCAGCGGCACCAGCTGGCCGCTCTTGAAGTACGGCACATAGGCGGTGATCACGTCGATCCCCACGGGGATGGTGTTGGCGATCAGGTCGGTGGTCATCGGCGCGCCGCCGCGGTAGGGCACATGCTCCAGGTGCAGCCCGGTCACGCGGCGGATCAACTCGCCGTGGATGTGGCCGATCGAGCCCGGGCCGCCCGAGCCGAAATCGAGCCGGCCGTCCTTGCGCGCACGGGCTTCCAGGTCGGCGAAGCTCGCGATGCCCGAGCCCTTGCTGGCCATCACCACCAGCGGCGCCGAGCCCAGCGCGGCGATGTGACTGAAGGCCGCGACCGGGTCGTAGGGCTGCTTGTCGAGCGTGAACGGCCCGAGCGCGATCGGCGTGGTGTTCGCGAGCATCAGCGTGTAGCCGTCGGGCGCCGCGGCCGCCACCTGGGCGCCGCCGATGGTGCCACCCGCGCCGGGCTTGTTGTCGATCACCACCGCCTGGCCGAGCCGGCGCGCGAGCTGCTCGCCCATCACGCGCGCCAGGATGTCGCTGGAACCGCCGGGCGGGAAGGTCACGACGATCCTGATCGGCCGGTCGGGCCACTGCGCGAAGGCCGGCAGCGCGAGCGCGGCGGCGCCGGCCGCCAGCAGTTGCAGCGCGCCGCGGCGCGAGGGTCGAGCGAGGGAGAGGTCGGTGGAGTTCATGGCACGGTCCAGCAAGAGCAATGCCCGCACTCTAGGAACGCACCCATGGCACGCCAATCGCTAGCGCCTTATGCGCGGCATAGCAAAGCGCCGGGCCTGCACGATGGCTTGGCACCAAAGCTGTGCAGCGCCCTTCCCTCCATGTCCCGCGCCAACGATCCTTTCGACACCTACCTGCTGCGCGTCTTCGCCGTGCTGCTGGCCGAGCGCAGCGTCTCGCGCGCCGCCACCCGCCTCAACCAGTCGCAGCCGGCCGTGAGCACCGCGCTCAAGCGGCTGCGCGAGATCTTCGGCGACCCGCTGCTGGTGAAGGACAAGCAGCGCATGGTGCCGACCGAGCGCGCGCTGCGGCTCGAAGCCTCGGTGCGCGTGGTGCTCGGCGAGATCGATGCCCTGCTCGCGCCGGCCGACAGCTTCGATCCCGCGACCACGCGGCTGACCTTCCACCTCGGCACGCCCGATTATCTGGCGCCGCCGCTGATGGCCGCGGTGGTGCAGTACCTGCGCGGCACCGCGCCGGGCGCGCGCCTGTTCATGCATCCGCTCGGGCCCGAGTTCGACGTCGAGGCCGCGCTGGCCGACGGCTCGCTCGACGTGGTGGTGGGCAACTGGCCGCAGCCGCCCGAGCACCTGCACACCACCTTGCTGATGGAGGACGAGATCGTCTGCCTGGTCGACCGCGACCACCCGGGCGCGCAGGGCCTCACGCCGAGCGACTACCTGCATGGCGCCCACGTGGTGCCGCAGCTCTACAGCACCCTGCAGCGCGGCGTGGTCGAGAGCCACCTGGCCACGCTGCGCCTGGCGCGCACGCCGACCGTGACGGTGCCCTACTTCTCGATGGCGCCGCAGCTCCTGCCCGGCACCGACCTGATCTTCACCACCAGCCGGCACTTCGCGCAGCACTATGCCGCGCTGCTGCCGCTGGCGATCGTGCCGGCGCCGCTCGACTTTCCGCCGATGCGCTTCTACCAGCTCTGGCATGCCCGCCACCAGCGCGCGCCGGGCCATGTGTGGTTCCGCTCGCTGCTGTCGGCCGTGATGCGCACGGCCGGCGCCACGCGGCATCTGCGGATGCCGCCAGCGAAGGCGGCCGCGGCACCGCTGACCCTGGACCGGACCTGAGCGGCCGCGTCAGCGGCCCAGCCCCTCGCGCTGCCGGTCCTCGCGCTTGAGCGCGAGGTAGGTGTCGAGGTCGATCTCGTGCAGCTGGCGCGGGAACTGCTCGGCGGCCGCGAACCAGTGGCGCTGCCGCAGCTCGGACTGGCCCTTGGCATCGGCCGCGAGGTAGGCATCGAGCGTGAGGAAGTAGCGCATCGCATTGCGCTCCACCAGCCCGCGCATGCCGCGGATGTACTCGGGCTTGCCGTCGGGCGTCTGCCCCACCACCGTGAAGCCGACCTTGTCGCGCCCGAAGGTCGCGAGGTAGGCCTGGGTGGCGAGCTTCACCATCATGCTGTGGTCGTAGCTGTAGCTGAAGTGCAGGAAGCTCTTGTGCTCGTCGAGCGCCACCGCCTCCAAGGTGACGTGGTAATTGCTGGTGCCGAAGGGGCCGCTGGCGGCCGACAGGTCGATCATCAGGTGCTCGGGCGTCGCGCTCGCCACGCGGTAGGCGAAGGGCAGCTCGAAGGCCTGGTCGACCGGCTTGTCGTAGCGCCGCACCACGTAGAGCGTGAGCGTCTCGCGGCCCGGCGCGCCGCTCACGCGGCAGCGCCGGTTGTTGACGTGCAGCAGCATCAGCTCGCACCAGTTGGCCGAGCCCTTGAGCGCGCTGCCGACCTCCGACAGCGGATGCTCGACCACCGCGTAGACATCGCCCTGCAGCCCGTCGGGCGTCTCGATCGAATCGAGCTGTATGGGGCGGCCGAAGCTGCTGCGCTCGAGCTTGTCCTTGATCTGCTTGTGCCGGGCACGCAGGG
>NZ_JBZAYE010000791.1:0-2986 GCF_058244205.1 Variovorax sp. 20P10.2.4 | reverse complement strand
GGCTCTACCTGACCGACACCGGCCGCGAGTTCTGCGGCCGCGCGCGCACCATCCTGTCGGACCTCGACGATGCCGAGACGGCCGTCAACGCCACCGCGTTGCAGCCCACGGGCACGCTGCGCATCACGGCCTCGCTGTCGTTCTCGATCCATCACATCGCGCCGCTGCTGCGCGAGTACACCCAGCGCTATCCCGGCGTGAAGGTGCACGTGGAGGCGGCCAACCGCTACTTCGACCTGATCGACAACAACATCGACGTGGCGATCCGCACGCGCGAGTACGAGCCCGATTCCAACGTGACGATCCGCCGCCTCGGCGAGACGCGGCGCATCCTCGCAGCCTCGCCGCGCTACTTCGCGCAGCACGGCTTTCCGAAGACGCTCGAGGAGCTGCAGCAGCACAAGCTCTTGATCTACACCTACGCCAACAACCCCAACGAGCTGCGCTTCACCGGCCGCGACGGCGAGGTCCGCACGGTGTCGGTGCAGGGGCTGCTCGAGTCGAACGACGGCCAGGTGCTGCGTGCCGCCGCGCTCGACGGCATGGGGATCCTGGTGCAGCCCACCTACATCGTCTACGACGACATCGTGGCCGGCCGGCTGGTGCCCACGCTCGACGACTGGGACCTGCCGCACCTGCGCATCAACCTGGCCTACCCGAGCCGCAAGCACCTGTCGGCCAAGGTGCGCAGCTTCATCGACTTCATGGCGGCGCACTTCCACAAGATGGACTACGAGCGCAAGTGGACCGGGCATTTCCTGGGCCGCTGATCCACCCGCCCGAGCGGCTTTCTCGAAAAAAGGTGCGAAAACGCACCGACCGGCCCGCCGCCTCCTGCGCACACTGGAAACGGACCTGCCCGCATCCCGCGGGCGGGCACTGTCTTTTCCCATCCTGACCGCTCGAGGAACCGCCATGAACACCCAGGCCGCCACCGCCGCCACCCCGCGTGCGCCGATCGCTTCGTCGTTCGCCGCCCCCGCCCTTGCCAACGACGACGCCGGCAAGCTGCTGCTGCGCGTCGCCATCGGCGTGCTCGTGCTGCTGCACGGCATCTTCAAGCTCTCGGCCGGCGTCGGCTTCATCGGCGGCATGCTGGCCAAGGCCGGCCTGCCCGGTGGCCTGGCCTACCTGGTCTACGTCGGCGAGATCGTCGCGCCGCTGCTGCTGATCGCCGGCTTCTGGACCCGCGCCGCGGCCGCCGTGATCGTGGTCAACATGCTGTTCGCCTTCGGTCTGGTGCACATGGGCGACTTCTTCGCGCTGACCAAGCAGGGCGGCTGGGCGCTCGAACTGCAGGGCCTGTACCTGTTCGGCGCGCTCGCCGTGGTGCTGCTGGGCGCGGGCCGCTTCAGCGTGGGCGGCACGACCGGCCGCTGGAACTGATCTCGCGGAGGCTCAGGACGCGTCGCCGCGTACCTGGGCCACCATCCGCTCCAATCGGCCGGCATCTTCCAGCACCAGCGCGCGGCCGTCCTTGCGCAGCACGCCGCTGCGCACCAGTGCATTGAGCTCGCGCGTGACCTGCTCGCGGTTGGTGCTGATCTGGCTGGCCAGGGCCGCATGGCGCGGCGCGGGCTCGAGCCGCGCCTGGTTGCCGTCGAAGCCGGCGCCGCGCGCCAGCCGCAGCAGCTCGGCATGCAGCCGGTTCTGCACGCCCAGGGTGCTGAGGTCGATCACGCGTTCGCTGAGCTGACGCACCAGCGCGGCCAGCCGCTGCATCACGCGCTCGGCCACCAGCGGCTCGTCGCGCAGCAGGGCCAGGAAGGCGGTGCGGTCGAGGCTCGCGACCACGCAGGGCTCGAGCGTGACCACGTCGGCCGAGCGCGGCCCGCCGTCGATGGCGGCGATGTCGCCGAAATGCTCGCCGGCCTCGGAATCGCGGAAGGTCACCTGGCGGCCATTGGCCGAATAGGTGGTCACGCGCACGCGGCCCGAGACCAGCAGGAACACTTCGCCCTGCTGCTCGGCGCGCAGCAGCAGCGGCTTGCCGGCCGCCACGCTGTGCCACAGGCACTGCTGCGCGAGCTGGTCGAGCCGCTGCTCGGACAGCCCCGCGAAGAGCGCGATCTGGCGCAGCGCGAGGCTGGAGCGCGGAGCGGCCGAAGCCGGGGAGGAAGGCGAGGAAGGTGTGGTGGAGGCCATGCCGGGTCGGTGGGCGCCGCGCATTATGCTCGGGTGCCCTTCCGACCCGCCGCATGCACAGACGTTCCCCATCCGCCCTGAGAACGCCCACGCGGCGCAACCTGCGCTGGGCCAGCGGGATCGTGCTGATGGCCTACGTCACGCTGCACCTGCTCAACCATGCGCTGGGCATCGCCTCCTTCGCCCGGGCCGAGACGGTGCTCGACCAGTTGCGCGCCTTCTGGCACAGCCTGCCCGGCACCCTGCTGCTGTATGGCGCCGCGCTGGCGCACCTGGCGCTGGCCGTGGTCGCGCTGTGGGAGCGGCGCACGCTGCGCATGCCTCCGCTCGAGGGCCTGCGCGTGCTGCTGGGCTTCTCGCTGCCGCTGCTGCTGGCCACCCACCTGACGGCGATGCGCGGTGCCTACACCGTCTACGGCATCGAGGGCTCGTACGCGCGCGTGGTCTGGGGCCTGTGGGACCTGCCGGGCGCGAGCGCGCAGTTCGCGCTGATGCTCGCGGCCTGGGCGCACGGCTGCCTGGGCCTGCACTTCGCGCTGCGCGTGCAGCCCTGGTACCGCCGCTTCTCGCACCTGCTGCTGGCCATCGCCGTCGTGCTGCCGCTGATGGCCGCCGTGGGCTTCGTCTCGATGGGGCGCGAGTTCCAGTGGACCGGCGTGCCGCCGACGGCCGTGCCCACGGCCGAGCAGTCACGCGTGCTCGGCGCGATCGAACGCAACATCAAGCTCTTCTATGCGCTGGCGCTGGCCGCGCTGCTGCTCGCGCGCTGGGGCCGCACGGCCTTCTACCGCTGGTCGGGCCGGCCCTCGATCGCGCTGCGCTATCCCGAGCGCACGGTGCA
>NZ_JBZAYE010000790.1:0-2998 GCF_058244205.1 Variovorax sp. 20P10.2.4 | reverse complement strand
GACCCGGGAAGGCCTCGCGCACGACCGCGAGCAGCTGCGGTGGCGCGAGCGCTTCCTTGTCCTGCACCGCCACATGGCGACCACCCGGGTTGAGCGCATCGATCAGCTCCTCGCGGAACGACAGCACCGCGCCGCTGAGCCCGATCACGAGCAGCACGCTGCCCGCGGTGATGCCCAGCAGCCAGTGCAGCTGGAACCAGGCCTGGCGCCATGTCGGCATCGTCATTCAGCGCGCTCCCGCGGCCCAGTCCACGGCCGCGTCGAAGAGCGCGCGACCGGCCGGTGCCAGGTTGGTGAAGCCGTCGTTGCCGAGGAAGACCATCACGCGGCGCGCGGGCGCGAGCGACTCGTAGTCCATGGTGGCGCCCTTCTCGTAGCCGAAGATGGCCGCCTTCTCGGGCTGGCCGTAGAGGGTGGCGATGGTGGTGGCGCCGAGTCCGGGCCGGCCCCAGCTCATGCCGGCCTGCCGCTGGTAGACGTTGGCCACGCCGGCCGGCAGGCCCGCCCCCATCGGATGCGGCGCGTTGACCAGCCACAGGTAGCGTTCCTTCGCCGCCTCGCCGAAATCGACGTCGTGCCGCTTGCCGGTCATTGCGAGGTCGTCGAGCAGGTCGTTCTCCCAGGTCAGCAGCGGCACCGGCAACTGGCGCCAGCCCGGATGCACGTCCTTCGCGGCCACGGTCGAGGAGATCACGACCAGCTCGGCGCCCGCCGCCGCGCCGGGCTCCACCGCCTGGTCGAGCATGGCGACCGCGAAGCCGCGCGTGCCCAGGTGCTGCGCGACCTGCTCGTCGACCGCCGCGTTCGGGCTGCCGCGCTGCACCAGCAGCACGAGCTTGCGGCCGGGTGCCGCCCGTGCGCCGGCCGTGCCGGCCAGTCCCGCGGCAAGCGGTATGGCGAGCCGCAGCAGTGCGGACCGGCGATCGATGGAAGCAGCGTCCTGCATGCCTAGAACTCGAAGGTGGTGAGCAGCGACACCTGGCGCGCGTCGCCCATGGAGATGAAGTAGGTGTTCGCGGCCGAGGGGTAGTAGGTCTTGTCGAACAGGTTCTTCACGTTGAGCTGGAACTTGACCTTGCGCCCGTGGATGCGCGTGTCGTAGGTGGCGAAGGCATCGGCGGTGGTGTAGCCCGGCAGCACGAAGCTGTTGGCCGAGTCGCCGGGCCGCTTGCCCACGTAGTGCACGCCGCCGCCCACGCGCAGCCGGCCCTCGGCGCCGAAGACCTGGCCGAAGTCGTACACGGCCGACAGCGACGCGGTCTGGCGCGCCACGTTCCACAGGCGGTTGCCGGCGTACAGCGGGTCTTCCGTGGTCTTGGCGTCGATGTAGGCGTAGCTCGCGATCGCGCTCCAGTTCCTGCCGAGCTCGCCGGCCACGTCGAGCTCGAGGCCACGCGAACGTGCCGCGCCCGAGGTGCGCCAGTCGGTCAGCTTGGTCACGTCGTTGAACTGCGAGACCAGCACGTTCTTCTTGCGGATGTCGAACAGCGCCACGGTGCCGGTGAGGCCGCCGGCCAGGTCGAGCTTGGCGCCGAGCTCCCACGACTTGCCCTGCTCGGGCGCCACCGAGGCATCGACGATGTAGCCCGAGGACAGCGGCGCGATGGTAGAGGTGGGCTTGAGCGACTCGGTGTAGCTGCCGTAGAGCGACAGGCTGTCGCTCCACTTGTAGACCAGCCCCACGCGCGGCAGCACCTTGGAGCCGTCGGTGTCGGTGTTGGCCTTGAACGGACGGCCGCGGCCCGCGGTCTGCGACCAGGCCTGGTAGCGCAGTCCGGCCACCGCGATCCAGCGCTCATTGAGATGGATCGAATCCTGGAAGAAGACCGACTGGTTGTGCAACTTGTCGGTCTGGTCGCTGTCGCTGGCCGACACGGTGGCCGACGGGAACTCGAGGCCGTAGACCGGATTGAGGTAGCTGAAGCTGCGCGTGACGGCCTGGCGCAGCAGGTCGGCGCGGTAGATCTTGCGGTACTCGGCGTCCCAGCCGAACTGCAGGTCGTGGCGCATGCCGCCGAGCTCGACGCGGCCGTCGACATAGGCGGTGGCATAGCTGTCGGTGCTCAGCGCGCCGTGGGTGGCGTCGTTGCTGCGCGTGAGCGTGCCGCGCGTGGTGTTCACGCCGGTGATGCGCAGCTGGTTGGCATCGTAGGTCTCGCGGTTGTAGCTGAGGTTCAGGTGGCCGGCCCAGCCGCCGCCGAACTGGTGGTCGACCGAGAGTTGGGCCAGGTGGCTCTCGCCGCGCATCTCGTTCCAGGGCTCGTCCAGGCGCCGGGTCTTGGGCAGGTCCAGCGGGCTCCTGGTGCGCGGGTCGAGCGCGGTGCCGCGGTCGAAGGGCGTCACGAACTTGCGGTACTCGTACCAGAGCACGGCCTGCGTGTCCTCGCCATACCAGGCCAGCGAGGGCGCGACCAGCGTCTCGCGGTGGGTGCCGAAGTTGCGCCAGTAGTCCTCGTCCACGCGGTCGACGATCAGCCGGTAGGCCAGGCCGTTCTCGCCGATGGGGCCGGTGGTGTCGAGCGTCTGGCCGCTGCCGTTGCGCCCGCCCGCGTAGCCCGAGGCGCCCAGCGACAGCGCGGTGCGCTGGGTCAGTTGCGGCTTCTTGCTGACCACGTTGATCACGCCGCCCGGGTCCATCAGGCCGTAGAGCAGCGAGGACGGGCCCTTGAGCACCTCCACGCTCTCGGCCGCGGCGTTGAGGCCGCGGCCCTGCACCAGCGGCATGCCGTTGTGCATGATCGAGCCGTCGCGGTTGCCGCCGAAGCCGCGCTTCATCAGCGTGTCCTGCGTGCTGGCCAGGGTGTTGCCCTGGTTGATGCCGCTGACGTTGGCGAGCGCATCGTCGATGTTGCGCGGGCGCTGGTCGCGGATCACCTGCGCGGGCACCACGTTGACCACCTGCGGGATCTCGAGCACCGGCGCGGTGGTGCGCAGGGTCGAGGCATCGGGCGTGGGCTGGTAGCGGTCGTCGGCATCGCCGGGCACGGGTGCCGCGCGC
>NZ_JBZAYE010000079.1:0-18890 GCF_058244205.1 Variovorax sp. 20P10.2.4 | reverse complement strand
CGCGCAGTACGCGCAGCGGGCGCGGCGCGCGAAGAGCGTGGAAGTGCTGCGGCTCGCGGGCGCGGGCCACAAGCTGCACGAATGGCTGCCCGCGCATCCGCGGGACCACGCGCGCGTGCTCGAGGCCGCGCTGCGCACGCTGGCGTAGCGCCAGGGCCAGCGCCGCTCGGTACAGCTCAGTACAGGCCGAGCTGCCGCGTCTTCAGGCGCGCCAGCCCCAGCAGCGCATCGGTGAACGGCGTCGCCACGGCGGTCAGTTCGCCGAGCTCGCGCACCACGGTCACGAGGGCGTCGAGCTCGACCGAGCGGCCGGCCTCCACGTCCTGCAGCATCGAGGTCTTGAAGGCGCCGAGCTTGCGCGTGACGGCATGGCGGTCTTCCGGGCTCTGCGCGATCTCGATGCCGATGCGGCGACCGATCTCCTTGGCCTCGAGCATCACGGCCGAGATGAAGCCGCGCACGTAGTCGTCGCCCATGATCAGGTCGGTGGTGGCACCGGTCAGCGCGCTGATCGGGTTCACCGTCATGTTGCCCCAGAGCTTGAACCAGACGTCGCGCTGGATCTGCGGCGACAGCGTGGTCTCGATGCCCGTGGCCTGCAGCAGCTCGACCAGCTTCTTCACGCGCGGCGTGGCCTCGCCCGAGGGCTCGCCCACGATCAGGCCGTTGCCGAAGTGATGCCGCACCACGCCGGGCGCGTCGAGCGAGCAGCTGCAGTGCACCACGCCGCCGATCACGTTGGCCGCGGGAATGGCACGCGCGATCGCGCCGTCGGGATCGACCGCGCCCAGGCGGTGGCCCGCGATGGGGCCGCCGAAGCCGCCCTCGAGGAACCACCAGGGCACGCCGTTCATCGCGGTCAGCACCAGGGTGTCGGCGCCGATCAGCGGCGCGATGCGCTCGGCCACGCCGGCCAGCGCCGGCGCCTTGACGGCGATCACCACCAGGTCCTGCACGCCGAGTTCCTCGGGGTCGGCCACCGCGTTGACCGGCACGCGCGTGCGCACGTCGCCGCGCATCAGCGAGAGGCCGTCGCGCCGCAGCGCTTCGAGCGTGGCGCCGCGCGCCACCACGTTGAGGCGCTGGCCCGCTTGCGCGAGGCCGACGCCGATCCATCCGCCGATCGCGCCGGCGCCGTAAATGCAGATCTTCATGGGTCGATCGTAGTGGTCAGTCGCGCTCAGGCGCGGTAGGAAGGATCGATGCGGTCGACCTGGCGCACCAGGGCATTGAACACGTCCTGGCCGGCGCCGTGCGCGGGGCTGAACTGCAGCGCGTCGCGCGTGCAGCGGCGCGCGATCTCCTCGCTCACGGGGATCGCGGCGCCCATCGAGAAGGTCGCCATCTGGATCTCGCAGGCGCGCTGCAGGGTCCAGAGGATCGCGAAGGTCTGCGGCAGGGTCTGGCCCCAGGCCAGCAGGCCGTGGTTGCGCAGGATCACGGCGTTGCGGTCGCCGATGCTCTGCAGCAGGCGCGGGCCCTCGTCGGCGTGGATGGTGATGCCCTCGAACTCGTGGTAGGCCACCATGCCGTGCAGCTGCGCGGTATAGAAGTTGGTCTGCTGCAGGCCGCCCTGCAGGCAGGCCACGGCCACGCCCGCGGTGGTGTGCGTGTGCATCACGCAGTGCGCGCCCTCGAGGCCGTCGTGGATCGCGGCATGCACCGTGAAGCCGGCCGGGTTGACCGGGAAGGTCGAGCCGTCGAGCACGCGACCCTGCAGGTCGATCTTCACCAGGTTGCTCGCCGTCACCTCGCTGTAGTGCAGGCCGAAGGGATTGATCAGGAACTGCTTCTCGCCACCGGTCACGCTGTCGGGCAGCCGCACCGTGATGTGGTTGTAGATCATCTCGGTCCAGCCCAGCATCGCGAAGATGCGGTAGCAGGCCGCGAGCTCCTCGCGCGCGGCGCGCTCGTCGGGATGGATCGAGGGATGGACCAGGGCCGACGCGGACGACGGCGTGGTGGTGGCGAGAGGGGTCATTGCAGTTCCTTCATACGGTTAGCCTTCAGCCGTGAAGCCGACTTCCTTGACGATCGGCGCCCACTTGGCGGTGTCTTTCTTCAACAGTTCGGTCAGCTCGGCGGGCGTGGAGGACATGGCTTCCAGGCCGAAGGTGCCGAGGCCGTCGACCACGTCCTTCTGCGCCAGCGCGTTCTTCATCGAGGCATTGAGCCTCGCGACCAGCTCGGGCGAGGCCTTGGCCGGCAGGAAGAAGGCGAACCACTCGCTGTGCGCCATGTCCTGGATGCCCTGCTCGCCGAAGGTCGGCACGTCGGGCGCGAAGCGGCTGCGCTTGGCGCCCGAGACGCCGAGGATGCGCACCTTGCCCGTGGGCAGGTGCTGCGTGATGTCGCCGATCGGGCCCGACACCGCCGAGATGTTGCCGCCCAGCAGGTCAAGCATGGCCGGCTGCGTGCCGCGGTAGGCCGCGTGCTTGAGCTCGACGCCGCCCTTCTTGCCGAGCAGCGCGCCGATGAAGTGCGGCGTGGAGCCGGCCGCCGGCGAGCCGTAGTTGGCGCCGGCCGGGTTGGCCTTGGCCCAGGCCAGGAACTCGGGCACGGTCTTCACGCTGGCCGGCACGGCCGGACCGACCGCGAAGCCGAAGTCGAAGATGCAGCCGATGGTCACGGGCGTGAGGTCGACCATCGGGTCGTACGGCAGCTTCTTGTAGATGTGCGGGTAGATCGTGAGGATCGAGGTCGGCGTCTGCAGGATCGTGGTGCCGTCGGCCGGCCGGCCCTTGACGTAGCCGACCGCGATCTGGCCGCCCGCGCCGGTGCGGTTCTCCACCACCGCCGCGCGCGCGTAGTCGGGGCTCAGCTTGGTCGCGACCCGGCGGCAGATGGTGTCCGAGGTGCCGCCGGCCGCGAAGCCGGTGACGATGGTCGCGGTTTCGATGCCGGCCTGCGCGAAGGCCCGTTGGCCGATGCCGGCAAGCAGCGCGGAGGCGCCGGTGGACTGCAGCAGCTGGCGGCGGGTGAAGCTCATGATGGTTCTGTCTCCGGGTAACGGTGGTTGGGGGTCAGGACTCGTCGCGCAGCCAGGTGACCGCGCCCGAATGGGTCACCGCGCCCTGGTGGGCAGGGCGCACGGTGAGCGCGTATTTTTCCAGCAAGCCACCGCGCGGGACCCCCGCGTTTACTCCACGTCCGGCGAGGCGCCGCGCGATCTCCTCGTCCGTCAGTTCCACCGAAATGGTGCGCGCCGCCGCGCGCGCGTCGATCGCGATCAGGTCGCCGTCGCGCAGCGCCGCGATCGGCCCGCCGTCGGCCGCCTCGGGCCCGGCATAGCCGATGCACAGGCCGCGCGTGGCGCCCGAGAAGCGCCCGTCGGTCAGCAGCGCCACCTTGTCGCCCATGCCCTGGCCGTAGAGCAGGGCGGTGATGCCCAGCATCTCGCGCATGCCGGGGCTGCCCCTGGGGCCCTCGTTGCGGATCACGATCACGTCGCCCGCCTCGTACAGCCGGTTCTGCACCGCCGTCTGCGCCTGCTCCTCCGAATCGAAGACGCGCGCCGGGCCGCGGTGCACCAGCGTCTGCAGGCCGGCGGTCTTGAGCAGCGCGCCGTCGGGGCAGAGGTTGCCCTTGAGCACCGCCAGCCCGCCGTCGCGCGTGATCGGGTTGCCGGCCTCGCGCACCACGCGGCCGTCGGGCGCCAGGGCGTCGGCCAGTTCCTCGGCCATGGTGCGGCCGGTGAAGGTGAGCACGTCGCCGTGCAGGAAGCCCTGCTCGAGCAGCGTGCGCAGGATCACGCCGGCGCCGCCGATGTAGAACACGTCGCGCGCGAGGTAGCGCCCGCCCGGGCGCAGGTCGGCGATGAGCGGCGTGCGCGCGAACACCTCGGCCACGTCGTCGAGGTGGAAGCGGATGCCGGCCTCGTGCGCGATCGCCGGCAGGTGCAGCGCGGCATTGGTCGAGCCGCCCGTGGCCGAGACCACGGCGCAGGCGTTCTCGAGCGCCTTGCGCGTGACGATCTCGCGCGGCAGCGGGCTGTCGCCCATCACCGCCTTCATCAGCGTCTTGGCGGCGCGGCGCATCAGCGGCGCACGCTCGCTGAACACCGCCGGCACCATGCTCGAGCCGATCGGTGCCAGGCCCAGCGCCTCCGACACCATGCCCATGGTGTTGGCCGTGAACTGCCCCGCGCAGGCGCCGGCCGTGGGCAGGCAGGCGCGGCTCATGGCGTCGAGCTCGTCATGCGTGGCCGTGCCGGCCAGCACCTTGCCGATGGTCTCGTAGGTGTCGACCACGTTGAGGTCGCGCCCGTCGGGCCCGGGCATCTGGCCCGGCAGCGCCGAGCCGCCGTGCACGAACACGCTCGGCACGTTGCAGCGCACCATGCCCATCATCAGGCCCGGCAGGTTCTTGTCGCAGGCGCCGATCGCGAAGATGCCGTCCCACTGGTGGCCGCGCACCGAGGCTTCCACGCTGTCGGCGATCAGCTCGCGCGAGATCAGCGAGAAGCGCATGCCCGAGTGCGCCATGGTCAGCCCGTCGCTGACCGACACCACCGGGCATTCGTGCGGCGTGCCGCCGCCTGCGTAGATGCCGGTCTTGGCATGCTGCGCCTGCTCGCGCAGGTTCAGGTTGCACGGGCTCATCTCGCCGCCGGTGTGGAACACGCCGACGTGCGGGCGCTCGATGTCCTCGTCGTCCTGGCCCAGCGCATGCAGGAAGCTGCGCGTGGTCGCGCGGATCGTGCCCTCGCGGATGGTGGCGGAACGGAAGCGCGGCGGCTTGGGATCGGTGGGCGTGGTCATCGGCTGGCGGCGGGCTGGCTCGGAAAGGAGAAGAAAAGGGTCAGAACATGCCGTTGCTGTTGGCGGCGGTCTCGGGCACCGGCTGGATCACGTCCCAGTGCTCGACGATCTTGCCGTTCTCGAGCTTGAAGATGTCGACGATCGCGTTGCCGCGCGTGCCCGGCTCGCGCACCGCGTGCACGTGCAGGATCACGTAGTCGCCCTCGGCGAAGCTGCGCTTGATCTCGCTTTTCGAGTTCGGGAATTTCTCGCGCAGGAAGGCGATGAACTTGCGGAAGCCCTCGGGGCCGTCGGCCGCGGTCGGGTTGTGCTGCACGTAGCGGTTGCCCACGTACTTGAGCGCGGCCTCGGCGTCCTTCTGGTTCAGGCCCTTCTCGTAGAAGGCCAGCACGGCCTGGCGGTTGGCTTCCTGTTGGGCGGCGGGGCCGGTGGCGGGCAGTTGGGCGCAGGCCGCGAGGCCCAGCACGGCGGCGGCGGCGAGGAACTTGAGGGCGAGGCGGCGCATGCGGACTCCTGTCGTTGCGTCAGTAGCTGCTGGGAGCGGGCGCGGCCGGGGCGGCACCGTTCTTGAACTTGGCGGCGAGCTGGCGCGCGGCCGCGGCCAGCACGATGGTGTCCACCCCCACGGCCACGAAGGTGGCACCGGCCGCGAGCCACTTGCGCGCCTGCTCCTCGGTGGTCGAGAGGATGCCCGCGGCCTTGCCGGCCTTCTGGATGCGCGCGACCGCGTCGGCGATCACCGCCTGCACCTCGGGATGGTTGGGCTGGCCCACGAAGCCCATCGAGGCCGACAGGTCGGCCGGGCCGATGAACACGCCGTCGACGCCGGGCGTGGCCGCGATCGCGTCGAGGTTCTTCATCGCCTCCACCGTCTCGGCCTGCACCAGCAGGCAGGTCTGGGCATTGGCCTCGTGCAGGTAGTTGGGATAGGCCTGCCAGCGCGAGGCCCGCGCGAGCGCGCTGCCCATGCCGCGGATGCCCTCGGGCGGATAGCGCATGCCCTGCACCATGCGCGCGGCCTGCTCGGCGGTGTCGACCATCGGCACCAGCAGCGTCTGCGCGCCGATGTCGAGGTACTGCTTGAGCAGCGTGGTGTCGCCCACGGGCACGCGCACGATCGGCTGCGGCCGGGTCGCGCCCTCGGGCAGCGCCGACCAGGCGCTCGAGATGCCCTGCAGCTGCGCGAGCACCGAGCGCACGTCGTTGGGCGCGTGTTCGCCGTCGACCAGCAGCCAGTCGTAGCCGGTGCCGGCCAGGATCTCGGCCGCGTAGCCGTCGGCCAGGCCGACCCACAGGCCGATCTGGGCGCGCTTCTCGGCCATGGCCTTCTTGAACAGGTTGATGGGGGTTTGCATGAGGTATTCCGAGGAGGTCAGACGAGGCGGAACGACACGGCGCCCAGCGGGCCGTAGTCGGCATGGAAGGTGTCGCCGGGCAGCGCGGTGGTCGGGCGCGTGAACGAGCCGCCGAGCACGACCTCGCCGGCTTCCAGGTGCTCGTCCCAGGGCGCGAGCTTGTTCGCGAGCCAGGCCACGCCGGTGGCCGGATGGTTGAGCACGGCCGCGGCCACGCCCGATTCCTCGATCACGCCGTTCTTGTAGAGCAGCGCGCTGACCCAGCGCAGGTCGACCGCGTCGGGCTTCACCGGGCGCCCGCCGATCACGATGCCGGCATTGGCCGCGTTGTCGGCGATGGTGTCGAAGACCTTGCGCGGCGCCTTGGTGTGGCGGTCGAACTGCTCGATGCGCGCATCGATGATCTCGATCGCCGGCACCACGTAGTCGGTGGCCGCGAGCACGTCGAAGATGGTCACGCCCGGGCCCTTGAGCGGCTTGCCGAGGATGAAGGCCAGCTCGACCTCGATGCGCGGCGCGATGAAGCGCGCGAAGGGGATGTCGGAGCCCTGCTCGAAGAACATGTCGTCGAGCAGCGTGCCGTAGTCGGGCTCGGTGATCTGGCTCGACTGCTGCATGGCGCGCGAGGTCAGGCCGATCTTGTGACCCTTGGCCACGCGGCCCTCGGCGATCTTCTGCTTGACCCATGCGCGCGAGATCGCATAGCCGTCCTCGATGGTCATCTCGGGAAAGCGCTTGGAGAAATGCTCGACCTGCACGCGCGAGCGTTCGCTCTCGTGCAGTTCGGCCGCGAGCCGGGCGATGGTGTCGGAAGAAAGCATGGCGGTGTGTGGGGGGTCAGCTCTTGTTGAACAGGGGATGCAGGTTGCTGTGCTTGCCGTCGTAGACCTGGCCGGGGCTCTCGTCGATCTGCAGCGTGATGCCGATGTGGCGTTGCGAGAAGACGGGCTCGAAGTGGCTTCGGACCCTGGCCAGCAACTCGTCGCCGGCCTTCTTCTTCACGGCCTCGGAGCGGCCCGCGGCCATGCGCAGGTTGAGGTAGACGAAGGCGTAGTCGGCCTGGCCGTCGGCCACCGCGTAGTGCGCGGCTGGATAGGCCAGCACGCGCGTGCCGCCGGTCGGGAACACCGGCTTGCCGGCTTCGTCGCGCTGTTCGAGCATGGTGTCGGCCAGCGTGCGGCACAGCGCCGACATATCGGTCTCGGCCTCGATGTTGGGCGTGTAGAGGATCACCAGGTGCGGCATGGTCGTGCTCCGTTCAAACCACCGACATCGTCGCGGCCGTGCAGGTCACCGCGAAGATCGGAATGGCCTTCATGTGGAAGATCTCCCCCTGGCCGCGCGCGGCCGCGGCCACGCTGAGGAAGGTGCGGATCTCGAAGCCGCCCTGGCCGGCTTCGCGGTAGGTCGCCTCGTCGCCGTAGTCGTCGAGCGACAGCAGCGCCTCGCGGTCGTTGGCGCACCAGCGGCGCATGAACTCGGCGTCCCACTCGGCATTGACCTTGCCCGAATCGGGCGTGGCCGGCCAGTGCGAGATGCCGCCGGTGCCCACCAGCGCGATGCGCTCGGGCACCTTGTCGCAGGCGCGGCGCAGCGCCTCGCCGAAGGCCCAGGCGCGGTGCAGCGGCGTGAGCGGCGGGCCCTGGCAGTTGATGTTGACGGGGATGACCTTGGTGTCGAAGTCCGGCGTGAGGAAGTTCAGCGGCACCATGATGCCGTGGTCGAACTTCCACTCCTCGGCATAGGCCACGTCCACCGTCTGCATCACCTCGCGGATCAGCCGCTGCGACAGCCCGGCATCGCCCGGGATGGTGTGCTTCTCGATGCCGAGCCACTTCGGATCCTCGATCGGGCCCTCGTAGCTGTCGGCCATGCCGATCGCATAGGCCGGCATGTTGTTCATGAAGAAGTTCGCGAAGTGCTCGGCCGCGATCACGATCACCGCGTCGGGCTTCGTCGCGCGCATGGCCTCGCCGAAGCGATGGAACTGCGCGTGGAACTCATCCTTCACCGCCGGGTCGGCGAGATGCGCGCGGCCGGTGATGCCGGGGGCGTGGCTGCACACGCCTGCGAATACGAGACTCATCTCGATGCCCGCCCGGCCGCCCGAAGGGCATCGAGCGCCCCCTCGGGGGGCAGCGAACCACACGAAGTGGGGAGCGTGGGGGTCTTCATATTCCTGCCACCTTTTCGTCTGTGCTTGTCGTCATTGCATAGATGCCGGCGCGCACCGGCCCGTACTTGCGCACGCCCTCGCGCATGGCCTCGAGGTAGTCGACCCACGGAATGCCCAGCAGTGGCGCGAAGTGCATCAGCAGCTGCCCGTTGCAGCCCAGCACGTAGAGCTTGCCGACGTCGCCGCCGTCGATGGCCTCGCGCTCCTCGTCGCTGAGGTCGTAGCCGCCGAGCAGCGCCTTGCGCGTGTCGCCGCCTTCGGCATAGCGCCGCTGCACCTCGGCATCGCGGTTGAGCGCGAACAGGAATTTCTGCATCGCATAGAGGCTCATGGTCAACCCTCGATCTGGATGTTGGCCTTGCGGATCACGTCGCCGTACTTCGCGATCTCGCTCTGGACGAAGACCGCGAAGCGCTCGGGCGAGCCCGACAGCGATGCGATGCCGCCCTTGCGGAAGGCCTCGGTCACCACCGGTCCCGCGAGCGCGCGGTTGACCTCGGCGTTCACGCGCTGCACCACGGCGTCGGGCGTGCCGGCGGGCGCCAGCAGGCCGTTCCACGAATTGGACTCGATCGCCACGCCCTGTTCGGCCAGTGTGGGAATGTTCGGCGCGTACTGCGAGCGCTGCGCGGTCGCCATGCCCAGCGCCACCAGCTTGCCGCCCTCGACGTGGCCGCGGAACTCGGGCCAGTTGCCGAACATCATCGTGACCTGGCCGCCGAGCAGGTCGGTCAGCGCCGGGCCCTGGCCCTTGTAGGGCACGTGCACGATGTCCAGGCCCATCTGCAGCTTGAGCATCTCGCCCGAGAGGTGGGCCGAGGTGCCGTTGCCGAAGGAGGCGAAGCTCAGCGTGCCGGGCCTGGCCTTGGCCTGGTCGCGCAGGTCGGCCAGCGTCTTGAGGCCGCTGCCCGGATGGGTGGCGAGCACATGCTCCGACATGCCCATCAGCGCGACCGGGCGCAGGTCCTTCAGCGTGTCGTAGGGCAGCTTGCGCACCAGCGTCTGGTTGGCCGCGAAGCTGTTGGCCACGCAGACGAAGCTGTAGCCGTCGGGCGCGGCCTTGGCGACCGTGTCGACGCCGATCACCGTGCCCGCGCCGGGCTTGTTCTCGATCACCACGGGCTGGCCCAAGGCCTTCGCGAGCTCGGTGCCGACCAGCCGCGCGACGAAGTCGGTGGTGCCGCCGGGCGGGAAGGGCACGACGATGCGCACTGGCCGGGCCGGCCACGCGGCCTGGGCGCGCGCCAGCATCGGCAGTGCCGCGAGCGCGGCCGTGCCTTGCAGCAGCGTGCGGCGACCCAGGCTCATGCCACGCCCCAATGCGGAATGTGGTGCGAGCCCATCGACACCGCCACGTTCTTCGGTTCGCAGAACACCTCGTAGCTCCAGGTACCGCCTTCGCGGCCGGTGCCCGAGGCCTTGGTGCCGCCGAAGGGCTGGCGCAAGTCTCTGACGTTCTGGCTGTTGACGAAGCACATGCCGGCCTCCACGGCCGCGGCCACGCGGTGCGCCTTGCCGATGTTCTCGGTCCAGACGTAGCTCGACAGGCCGTACTGGATGTCGTTGGCGAGCTCGATGGCATGCGCCTCGTCGCGGAACGGGATCAGGCAGGCGACGGGGCCGAAGATCTCGTCCTGCGCGATCTTCATGCGGTTGTCGACGTCGGCGAACACCGTGGGCATCACGTAGTTGCCCTTCTTCACGCGGTCGGGCAGGTTGCTCGGTGCTTCGAGGCCGCCGCACAGCAGCGTGGCGCCTTCCTTCGGGCCGAGCTCGATGTAGCTGCGCACCTTGGCCAGGTGGGCCTGCGAGATCATCGGGCCGACGATGGTCTTCTCGTCGAGCGGATCGCCCACCGTGATGCGCCTGGCGCGCTCGGCGAACCTGGCGGCGAAGTCGGCGTAGATCGACTGCTGCACCAGGATGCGCGAGCCGGCGGTGCAGCGCTCGCCGTTGTTGCTGAAGATCATGAACACGGCCGCGTCGAGCGCGCGGTCGAGGTCGGCGTCGTCGAAGATCACGAACGGGCTCTTGCCGCCGAGCTCCATGCTGAACTTCTTGAGGCCCGCGCTCTTCACGATGCGGTTGCCGGTGGCGGTGGAGCCGGTGAACGAGATCGCGCGCACGTCGGGGTGCGCCACCAGCGGCTCGCCCGCTTCCTTGCCGTAGCCGTGCACCAGGTTCAGCACGCCGGGCGGAATGCCGGCCTCGAGCGCCAGCTCGCCGAGGCGCGCGGCCGACAGCGGCGACAGCTCGCTCATCTTCAGCACGGCCGTGTTGCCGAAGGCCAGGCAGGGCGCGACCTTCCAGGTGGCGGTCATGAAGGGCACGTTCCACGGGCTGATCAGCGCGCACACGCCGACCGGGTGGAACAGCGTGTAGTTCAGGTGCGTGGGCGTGGGATAGGTGTGGCCGTCGACGCGCGTGCACATCTCGGCGAAGTAGTAGAAGTTGTCGGCCGCGCGCGGCACCAGCTGCTTGCCGGTCTGCGCGATGACCTGGCCGCAGTCGTTGGTCTCGGTCTGCGCGATCTCGGGCACGTTCTTCGCGATCAGGTCGCCGAGCTTGCGGATCAGCTTCGCGCGCTCGGGCGCGGGCATGCCGGCCCACTTGGGAAAGGCTTCCTTGGCGGCGGCCACGGCCGCGTTCACCTCGGCCTCGCCGCCGGAGGCGACTTCGGCCAGCACTTCCTGCGTGGCGGGGTTGACGGTCTCGAAGTAGTCCGAGCCCTTGACGGACTTGCCGCCGATGAGATGGTCGATCTGTTGCATGAGGAAATCCGGTTCAGTCCAGTTTGATGTCGCGTGCCTTGATCAAGGCATGCCATTTCTTGCGCTCCGCATCGGTGTAGCGCGTCATTTCGGTGGCGTCGGCGGGGCGGGCCTCCCAGCCGGCGTCGTAGAGCTTCTGGCGCACGCCGGCATCGGCCATGGCCTTCTGCAACTCGGTGCCGAGCTTGGCCTGCACCTCCTTGGGCGTGGCCGCGGGCGTGACCAGGCCCTGCCAGGTGTAGGCCTCGACGTTGGCGAAGCCCAGTTCCCTGGCGGTGGGAATGTTCGGCAGCTGCGGCACGCGCTCGGCCGACATGGCGAGCAGCGGCACCACCTTGCCGGCCTTGACCGCGCTCACGCCGCTGGGCAGGTCGAGCATCATCAGCGCGACCTGGCCGCCCATCAGGTCCTGCAGCGCGGGCGCGCCGCCCTTGTAGGGCACGTGCAGCATCGACACGCCGGCTTCGCGCTGGAACAGTTCGTAGGCGAGGTGGTGCGGACTGCCGGTGCCCGGCGTCGCGATGCTGTACTTGCCGGGCGAGGCCTTGAGCGCGGCCAGCAGCGCCTTCGCGTCGGCGATGCCGGCATTGGGCGCGGCCGTGATGATCAGCGGCGAGCGGCCCATCATGCCGACCAGCGCGAAGTCCTTCTCGGCGTCGTAGGGCAGCTTCTTGTAGAGCGCGGGGTTGTAGACCAGCACGCCGTTGTCGGCCGAGAACACGGTGTAGCCGTCGCCGGCCGAGCGCGCCACGTTCTCCGACGCGATGATCGCGCCGGCGCCGGGCCGGTTGTCGACCAGCACCGGCTGGCCCAGCTGCTGCGACACCTGCGCGCCCACGGTGCGCGCGAGGAAGTCGGTGCCGCCGCCGGCCGGATAGCCGACCACCCAGCGCACCGGCTTGGCGGGATAGGCGGTCTGCGCGACGGCGAGGGCCGAGACGGCCAGTGCCATCGTTGCGGCCGCCACGGATTGGAGGAGCTTCTTGCCGGTGATCATGTCGTGTCGTCTCCGCTGATCTCTTGTGTGTACGAAGGAAAAAGGAAAGCGCGCCGTGCGGGCGCGCGGGAAGGAAATCAGGCCGCCGCCGCGATGGTGTTGACCAGCGCGCCGATGCCCTCGATCTCGGTCACGACCTCGTCGCCGGGCTGGCAGTCGACCACGCCGTCGGGCGTGCCCGTGAGGATCAGGTCGCCCGGCGACAGCGTCATGAAGCGGCTGAAGTACTCGATCAGGAAGGGTGCGTCGAAGATCATGTCGCGCGTGTTGCCCTGCTGCGTGACCTGGCCGTTGACCGTGGTGCGCAGCGCGAGCGCCATCGGATCGGCCACGTCCTTCGCATCGACCAGCCAGGGGCCGATCGGCGTGCAGGTGTCGCGGTTCTTCACGCGCAGGTTGGGGCGGTACCAGTTCTCGAGGTAGTCGCGGATCGCGTAGTCGTTGGCCACGGTGTAGCCGCCGATGAAGTCGTAGGCGTCGTCGCGCTTCACGTGGCGCGCGGTCTTGCCGATCACGATCGCGAGCTCGCACTCGTAGTGCATGAACTGCACGCCGGCCGGGCGGAAGGTCTTCTGGCGGTGGCCGATCAGCGCGCTCTGGCCCTTGACGAAGACCAGCGGCTCCTCGGGCGCCTTGAACTCGAGTTCCTTCGCATGGTCGGCGTAGTTGAGGCCGAGCGCGAGGATGGTGCGCGGGCGCGGCGTGGGCGCAAGCGGCGGCAGCCAGTCGACGGCATCGAAGCCGACCGCGCGGCCATCGGCCAGCCGCAGCGCGCCGTCATGTTCGACGGCCTCGTGCACGGCGTTCTCGTAGCGGATGCGTGCGTGCTTCATGCGGCGGCTCCCTTTTCTTCTGCAACCAGGGTGTTGGTGAGCGTCTCGAAGCCCGGCGCCGAGATCTCGATGCGGTCGCCCACGCGTGCCAGCGGCCGGCCCGCGCCGCAGCCGAGCATCAGCACGTCGCCGTGCGCCAGCGTCATGAATTCGCCGACCTCGGCCAGCAGCTGGCGCGCGGGGCGCACCAGCGTGGAGAAGTCCAGCGTCTGCTGAAGCTCGCCGTTGATGCGCACCTCGACGCGGAACGCCGCGGGATCGTCCACCTCCTGCGCGTCGCGCAGCGCGGGGCCGATGCCGAGGAAGCCGTCGAGGCACTTGAACTTGACCGGCGGGCGGAAGAAGCTCGCATGCGGCACCGACAGGTCGTTCATCGGCACGAAGCCTTCGATGTCGCCATCGGCGCCGACCACCATGCCGATGCTCGCGCCCACCTCGACCTCGGGCACGTTCGCCGGCACCGGAATCGCGGCGCCATGCGGGCTCCAGGTGTTGGCGGTCTTGACGTAGAGCACCGGCGCCTTGGGCGGCGCCTTGTAGGGCGGGGCGCTCATCTGCGGCGCGAGCGCCTCCACCTCGGCGCGGAAGTTGAGCAGCGTGCCGTAGACGGTGCCGGCGGGAAGGAAATGGGAAGGTGAAGAAGGGGGGCTCATGGCTGTTCCAGTGCGATCAGTTCGTCGAGCAGCTCGTAGAGCTGGCCGAGCTTGTCCTTGCCCAGGGATTGCTCCATCCACTGGTAGTGCGCCTCGATGCTCGAGGACAGCTTGGTGACCAGCTTCATGCCGCGCGGCGTGGCCTCGACCACGGTGCGGCGCTGGTCGGCCGGGTCGCGGCTGCGCGTGATCAGGTCGTCGCGCTCCATGCGTGCGAGCACGCCCGTGAGGCTGGGCCCGAGGATGAAGGCCTCGCGCGCCACGCGGCCGGTTTCGACCGCGCCGTGTTCGCCGAGCACGCGCAGCACGCGCCACTGCTGGTCCGACAGCGCATGCACGCGCAGGCTGGGCCGGGTGTGGGCCATGACGGCTTCGCGCGCCTGCAGCAGCAGGCGCGGAAGGTTGCGGTGGGTGAAGGCAGTGCTCATGTCGATCGATTTATTTAACATGTTAAATGATCGGCAAAAAAACACGGCTACGGGATAACCCTGGCCCGCGCGGGCCAGGGTGGCTTGCGTCAATCGACGGTCGCGCCCGAGGCGCGGATCACCTGCCCCCAGCGTTCCGATTCGCTGCGGATGTAGGCCGCGAGCTGCGCGGGCGTGCTCGAGCCGGGCTCGAAGCCGTCGTTCTCTAGCTTCTGGCGCAACGCGGGCTGGGCGATCACCTTCGCGATCTCCTGGCTCAGCCGCTCGACCACCGGCGCCGGCGTGCCCGCGGGCGCGACGATGCTCTGCCAGGCCACGGCCTCGAAATCGGCGGTGCCCGGCAGCCGCGACTCGGCCACGGTCGGCACGTCGGGGAAGGTGGGCTGGCGCTTCTTCGAGGTCACGGCCAGCGCGCGCAGCTTGCCGCTGCGCACATGCTGCAGCGCCGGCGCGATGTCGGTGAACATCAGCTGCAGCTGGCCGCCGAGCAGGTCGGTGAGCGCGAGCGCGCTGCCCTTGTAGGGCACGTGCGTCATCGCGGTGCCGGTGGCGAACTTGAACATCTCCGCGCCCAGGTGCTGCGGGCTGCCGTTGCCGGCCGAGCCGTAGCTCAGGCCCTCTGGTTTGGACTTGGCGAGCGCCACCAATTCGGCCAGCGTGCGCGCGGGCACCGAGGGATGCACCACCACCATCAGCGGCACCGCGCCGATCAGGCCCACGGGCGCGAAGTCCTTGGCCGGGTCGTACGAGAGCTTCTTGTAGAGCCAGGGATTGATCGCGAGCGTGGTGCTGGTGGCCACCAGCAGGGTCGAGCCGTCGGGCGCCGAGCGCGCCACCTGCGAGGCGCCGATGGCGGTGCCCGCGCCGGGCTTGTTGTCGACGATCACGGTGCGGCCGAGCGCCGTGCCGAGCTGCTGCGCGATCAGCCGGCCGAGCATGTCGGTGGTGCCGCCGGGCGCGTAGGGCACGACGATGGTGATGGGCTTGTCGTTCTGCGCCAGCGCGGTGAGCGGACCGGCGGCGCAGGCGGCGGCGGACAGGGCACCGAGCTGGCGCAGGGCGTGGCGGCGATTCATGCGGATGTCTCTCTTTCTTCGTTGGATTCGGAAGCAGCGGCTGGCGTGGCGCCGCGCAGCAGGTCGACCAGCGCCTCGGGATCGGCCGGCACGGCATCGCCGCGCCAGGCCACGTGCTGGTCGGCGCGGCACAGCACCAGCCGGTGCGCGTAGGCCGGCGGCACCACGGCGGCATCGATGTCGAGCACCGTGAGCGGCATGCGGTAGGTGTCGGCCGCGCGTTCCAGCGCGCGCACGTCGGCGCTGCGGTCGAAGCGCAGCAGCGTGTAGCCCGGGCCGAAGGCGTCGTACAGCGAGCGGCCGTCGGCCAGCCAGAAGTGCGGCGCGCGGCAGCCCGGCACGGTCGAGGCCGTGAAGGCGCCCATCGAATAGACCGGCGGCACATGCTCGCCGTCGGGCACGATGATCGGCGAGCCGGTGTAGAAGTAGCCGAAGTTCAGGCCCGCGCAGCAGAACTGCTGCACGTTGAGCTCGTAGGCCTCCTGCCCGATGTCGGCGCGCAGCGCGTCGCCCTCGGGGCCGGGTGCCTCGATGTTCGGTGGCACCGCGCGGCGCGCGCGGATCATCTTCTGCGCATGGTCCATCGCGAACTGCGAGACCTGCTCGGTGATCGGCAGCCGTTCGGCCTCGTAGGCGTCGAGGATGCCCTCGTCGGCCCAGCCCTGCACGCAGGCCGCGAGCAGCCACGAGAGGTTGAGCGCATCGGCGATGCCGGCGTTCATGCCGTAGCCCGCGTAGGGCACCCACAGGTGGGCGGCGTCGCCCGCGAGGAACACGCGGCCGTTGCGGAAGCGGTCGGCCACCAGGCGGCGGCCCACCCAGTCCTCCTTGCTGAGGATCTCGTATTCGAAATCGGGACCGACGCCGAGGATCTCGCGCAGCGAGCGGTCGCGGTCCACCGAATCGAACTCGGGCTCCTCGGCGTTGAGGTGGTTGTGGACCAGCCAGGTCTCGTGGCCGTCGATGGCGAACATGGTGCCGCAGCGGCGCGGGTTCATCGCGTAGTAGGACCACGCGGGCTTGCCCGGGATCAGCGCGCGCAGGCCGGGCGCGCGGATGCAGGTCGACTGCACGCGCTGGATCACCGCCGTGCCCTCGAGCTTCGCGCCCATCTGCTTGCGCACCGCCGAGCTGCCGCCGTCGCAGCCCACCATGTAGCGCCCGCGCAGGCTGCGCGTCACGCCGCTGTCGAGGTCGGTGGCGATCGCCGTCACGCCTTCGGCGTCCTGCGTGAAGCCGCCGACCTGCGTGCGGTTGAGCAGGGTCACGCCCGGCAGCGCGGCCGTGTGGCGTAGCAGGATCGGCTCGAGGTAGATCTGGTTGATGCGGTGCGGCGGCTCGGGCGTGGGCCACCAGGCGTCGGGGCCCTCGGTCTCGGTGTAGCGGTCGCGCCGGCAGGGAATCGGGATGCGCGCGAGCTCGATGCCGGTCACGCTGGTGCGGAACACCACGTCGTTCGGATGGTCGGCCGGCAGGCCCGCGTCGCGCAGCTTCTGCGCCACGCCCAGGCGGCGGAACTGCTCCATGGTGCGCGACGCCACATGGTTGCATTTCACGTTCGGCGGCTCGGCGAAGGCGCGCGTCTCGCAGACGATCGTGCTGACGCCGCGCGAGGCCAGGTCCATCGCGAGCGAGAGGCCCACCGGGCCGGCGCCGACGATCAGCACGTCGGCCTGGAGATCGAGGTCGTTCTTCATGCGCACGGGGTCTATTCGAGCTTGATGTTGGCGGTGCGGATCACCTGCGCCCACTTGCGGGTCTCCGCGCGGATGTAGGCATCGAAGGCCTCGCTCGACCCCGGCGCGGGTTCCACGCCGAGGTTGCGCATCGCGGCCTTGATCTGTTCGTTGCCGAGTGCCGCGTTGATCTCGGCATTGAGCCGCGCGACCACCGGCGCCGGCGTGGCCGCGGGCGCCACCACGCCGAACCAGCCGGTCGAGTCGTAGCCGGGCAGGCCGGCCTCGGCCACCGTCGGCACCTCGGGCAGCATCGGCAGCCGCGCGGGGCTGGTGACGGCGAAGGCGAGCAGCTTGCCGGCCTTGATTTGCTGCAGCGCCGAGGGCAGGTCGACCACCGCGAGCGGCACCTGTCCCGCGAGCGCGTCGAGCGCGGCCGGCCCCGAGCCGCGGTAGGGCACCTCGACCAGCTTGACCTCGGCCATCTGCGCGAACAGCGCGGCCGACAGGTGCATCGCCGTGCCATTGCCGCCATGGCCGATCGACAGCCCGCCGGGCTGCGTCTTCGCGAGCGCGATCAGCTCGCGCTGGTTGCGCGCCGCGATCGAGGGATGGCCCACGATCACGAACGGGATCGCGGCCAGCATGCCCACGGGCTTGAAGTCCTTCAGCGGATCGAAGGGCATCTGCGCATAGAGGCTCGCGTTGGCCGCGAGCGCGCCCGCCGCGCCCACGCCCAGCGTGTAGCCGTCGCCCGGTGCCTTGGCCACCAGCGTGAGTCCGACGTTGCCGCCCGCTCCGGGCCGGTTGTCGACCACCACCGGCTGGCCCAGCTTCTCGTTGAGCCGCGGCACCAGCATGCGCACCACCGCATCGGCGCTGCCGCCGGGCGGGAAGGTCACGACCACGCGGATCGGCTTGTCGGGAAAGGCGCCCGCGGCGGGTGCCTGCGCGAAGGCGGGTCCGCCGGACAGCGCGGCGGCCGCGGCCAGCAGCAATTGCCTGCGCAGCGGTTGTGTCGCGCCGCGGGCGATCGTTGCGGTCATCGGTACTCCTTGAATGTTCATGTCTGTTCTGCGTCCGATTGAACGATGGGCGGATTCATTCGTAAATCAAGAAATTCAGAACCAAATATCATGTTTCCTGATGAAAGCGAACTTCAGTCCTACGATCCGCCAGCTGCGCGCCTTCCTCGCCGTCTACCAGCTGCGGCAGCTCAGCGCCGCGGCGCAGCGGCTGTTCGTCACGCAGTCGGCCGTGAGCATGCTGCTGCGCCAGCTCGAGGACGGATTGGGCACGCGGCTGTTCGACCGCACCACGCGCTCGCTCAAGCCGACGGCCGCCGCGCAGGAGATGCTGCCCGCGGCCGAACGCATCCTGCGCGACGTCGATGCGCTCGCGGCCGGCTTTCGCGACCTCGCCACGCTCGAGCGCGGCCGCGTCTCGATCGCGATCACGCCGACGCTGGCCTCGTTCCTGCTGCCCGAGGCGATCGGCTTGTTCCAGCAGCAGCATCCCAAGGTGCGCGTGGTGGTCAGCGACTGCGCGCCCGACCAGTTCATCGCGCGCATCCTCGGCGAGCACGTGGACTTCGGCATCGGCACGCCCGAGCGGCCCGGCGCCGAGGTCGAGACGCAGCGCCTCTTGCGCGACCATCTCGCGCTGGTGTGCCGCAGCGACCATCCGCTGGCGCAGGCGCGCGTGGTGCGCTGGACCGACCTCGGCCGCCATCCGGTGATCACGGTGCGGCCCGGCTATGGCGTGCGCCCGTTGATCGACGGCACCGCCAGCGATGCGGGCGTGGCGCTCGAGGTCGCGCACGAGGTGTCCTTTCTCTCGACCGCGCTGTGGATGACCGCCTGCGGCATGGGCCCGTCGATCATGCCCTCGGCCTTCGCGCGCGCGGCCGGCGATCCCTCGCTGGTCATCAAGCTGCTGAGCGCGCCGCGCGTCTCGCGCGACATCTCGGTGGTCACCAAGCGCGGCCACACGCTGTCGGAGGCGGCGCGCCAGTTCATCGACGTGCTCAAGCGCACGCTGTGAGGCGGACTGGCGTTCAGGCGAAGTGATCGAAGGAGCCGAAGCGCTGCGCCACCGGCGCGCCCGCGGCATCGACGAAGCGCAGGCCGCTCTCGGCATCGATGCGCCCGATGCGCGTGACCGGC
>NZ_JBZAYE010000789.1:0-3000 GCF_058244205.1 Variovorax sp. 20P10.2.4 | reverse complement strand
TTGCCCTGCTGCGCGATCAGCGCGGTGAATTCGCTCAGGCGCTGCTGCAGCCCGGCCAGCGCGCTCTCCTGCGCCGCCAGTTCGAGCAGCCGCTCGTCGAGGCTGCCGGCCGCGTTCTGGATGCGCTCGATCGCCTCGATGCGTTTGCTGAAGTTGCGGCGGCGCTCCTTGAGCTGCGCATCGATCTGCGCGCTGGCGCCCTTGCTCCAGCGCTCGACCTCGGTCATGGCGGCCTCGTTCACCAGCCGCAGCCGGCTCGCGAGCGCGCGCACCAGCTTGTCGCAGAAGTCGGCCTGCGCGAGCTTGAGTATGTTGCCCACGCCCAGGTAGTGGATGTGGCTGCGCTCGATCTGGCTGAGCTCCTGCTCGAAGCCGCTGAGGTCGGGCTCGGCCGGCGCCTGCAGGGTGAAGCCCTGCTCGGCATTGAGCTGGCGGAAGGTGGCATGCAGCATCGACTGGATCTCGGCCGTGGTCGCCTGCACCTCGCGCAGGTTGTTGCGCAGCGAATCGAAGGTCTCGCCGTACACCTTGCGCACGTTGAACTTGACGCCGGGGCGCTTGAGCGCGGCCGACAGCCGCACCATGTCGGCCTTGAGCGCCGTGCGGCCCAGCACCGCGTAGACCTCGCGCAGCAGCTTGCCCTGCACCGAGCGCAGCGCCAGGATGCGCGCGTTGCTGCCCTCGAACTCGTTCTGCTCCTGGTCGATGCGCGCGCGCATGTGCCGGATCACCGACACGTTCTTGCCGCGCAGCCCCTGCAGCTCGAGCGCCTGCTCGGCCAGGTCGCGCTGGCGCACCTTGAGGATGCGCTCGGCCTCGGTCCGCAGCGCGGCCATGCCGGCATCGACGGCCAGCCGCAGCATGGTCTCGCGCTTGCCGAGCACGCCCTGGCCCAGCAGGGCCTCGAGCGCGGGCAGGCGGCTGGCCTCGAGCAGCCGCGCGTCGCGGTGCACCTTGGCCTGCAGGCCCTTCTGCGCCGACACCGGCAGCACCTGCGCGAGCGGCACGTCGAGGTGCTTGGCGGCGACCTGGCGCTGCTGCTCGATCTGCTGCTCGATTTGCGCGTGGGTGCTCAGCGTGTCCCACAGGGTGTCGATCTTGTTGAGCACCACGAAGCGCGTGTCGCTGCCCTCGTTCTCGGTCACGAGGTGCTCGCGCCAGATCGACAGGTCGGAGCGGGTGACGCCGGTTTCGGCGCCGAGGATGAAGACCACCGCGTGCGCCTGCGGGATCAGGCTCACCGTCAGTTCGGGCTCGGCGCCGATCGCGTTGAGGCCCGGGGTGTCGAGGATCACCAGCCCCTGCTCGAGCAGCGGATGCGGCATGTTCAGCACGGCATGGCGCCAGCGCGGGATCTCGACCCGGCCCTCGGCGTCCTGCACCGGGTTGTCGTCGGGCGTTTCCTCGTTCCAGAAGCCCAGCGCGCGCGCCTCGTCCTGCGAGACCCAGCGCACCTCGGCCACCTTGGCCATCGCCTGGGCCAGCCGTTCGGCATCGCCGACGTCGATCGCGATCTCGGTCCAGCGCGCGGGCTGGTCGCGCCAGTAGGCGAGCGAATGCGGCTCGAGGCGGGTTTCGATCGGCAGCAGGCGCAGCTTGGGCGCCAGCATGGCGTCGTAGCCGAGCTCGGTCGGGCACATGGTGGTGCGGCCCGCGCTCGCCGGCATGATGCGCCGCCCGTAGCCGGCGAAGAAGATCGCGTTGATCAGCTCCGACTTGCCGCGCGAGAACTCCGCGACGAAGGCCACCATGACCTTGCTGGTGCGGATCTGCGATTCGAGCCCGCGCAGCCGCTCGGCCACCGCCTGGTCAAGCAGCTCGTTCTCGGTCAGCCAGCGGGACAGCCACTGCAAGCGGTGGGCGAAATTGCTCCGCCACGCACCGTGCTGGTCGAGTTGTTGGTTGAAGGAGCGGCTCAAGGTGGAAATGTAAAAACTTTCTTACAAATATAACATCGCAATCTGAAAACCGGGTGACCGGTACGCATTGACCTCCGGCCGTGCTGCGGCACTGCGACCGATCATCGGACTACTTCTGGCACACCGGACAGAAATAGGTCGAGCGCTGCCCCTGGCGCAGCAGCCGGATCGGCGTGCCGCAGACCCTGCACGGTTCGCCGGCCCGGCCATAGACCGTGGCCTCGAGCTGGAAGTAGCCGTTCTGGCCGTCGATGGAAAAGTCGCGCAGGGTGCTGCCGCCCTTCTCGACCGCCCGCGCCAGGATCTCCTTGACCGCGGCATGCAGCCGCGCGGCGCGCGGCCGGCTGATGCGCGCGGCCGACAGCGTGGGACGGATGCCGGCCTGGAACAGTGCCTCCGAAGCATAGATGTTGCCCACGCCCACCACCACGTCGCCCGCGAGCAGCACCTGCTTGATCGCGGTGCGGCGCTTGCGCAGGCCGGCATGGAAGGCATCGAGGTCGAAGGCCTCGCCCAGCGGCTCCATGCCGAGCCCGCCGAGCAGCTTGATCGCCCAGGGCGCGGCCTCGTCGTCGACGTAGACCACGGCGCCGAAGCGGCGCGGATCGTTGAGCCGCAGCGTGCCGCGGTCGGTAACCAGGTCGAAGTGATCGTGCACGCCGGGCTCGGGCAAGGCGGCATCGAAGCGCAGGCTGCCCGACATGCCCAGGTGCAGCAGCAGCAGGCCCACGTCGAGATCGATCAGGAGGTATTTGCCGCGCCGGCGCACCTCGCGCACGCGGCGACCCACGAGCAGCTCGGGCGCCACCATCAGCGCCCAGCGCAACGGCTTGCCGATGCGCACGGCATCGATGCGCGCGCCGGCGATGCGGTCCGCGATTCCGCGCCGCGTGACTTCGACTTCGGGTAGCTCAGGCATGGGGCTCCAACAACTGCAGGACACGAAGCCCCACGCGGTGCTCGTTCAAATGCATGGATTATTATGGTTCGATGATTCCATCGCCCCGCCGACACCGCCTTGCGGCGGCCGCGTCACTCGTGCTCCTGGCCTGCGCCGCCCACGTTCACGCGCAGTCCTCCG
>NZ_JBZAYE010000788.1:0-3002 GCF_058244205.1 Variovorax sp. 20P10.2.4 | reverse complement strand
GCCCGCGCGGATGTCGTTGACCGAGCCGGCCTTGCCGGTCATCAGCGGCGTGGTGATCAGCAGCTCGCCGCCGCTGCGGTCGAAGGCCTTGGTGCTGTCGTTCCAGGCCCCCTGCGACTGGTAGACGCCGAGGCTGCCGCGGTGGTTGGCCGTGATGCGTTCGCTGGCGTTCAGCGCCACCGTGCCGAAGCCCAAGGTCAGGCGGTCGTGCGAGATCACCGACTTGGGCTGGGTCTGGGCCGCGTAGCCGAACACGATCTCGCGCGCATCCACCTCGAGCCGGCCGCTGCCGGTGCCGGCGCCGCCGCTCATCACGCCGCCGGCCGGCGAGGCCGAGCCGTTCCACACCAGCGTGTCGGTCTCGATGCGCGCCACGTCGCCGGCGCCGCCATGGCCGTAGATGGCCGGCGTGGTCAGCACCAGTTGCGCCAGCGAGGGCTGGCCGTTGGCGGACGACAGCGTCGACAGCCGCACCGATTCGTAGAAGTTGACCGAGTCGCGCGCGGTCAGCACCAGGTTCTCGAGCGCCGGCGCGCCGGTGCTGGTGTCGCCGCGCAGCAGGCGGTCGAGCACCTGCTGGTTCAGCGTCATGCCCGCGGGCAGCGCGCCGCCCGCGCGGGCGCGCTCCAGCGCCTCGGCGCTGCCGACGTTGATGCCGCCCACGGCCAGCACCAGGTTGCGCGCGCCGTAGCGCACCGAGTCGCCGAGCTCGAAGGCGCGGTCGGTCGCGGCCGTGATCGTGCCCTCGGCATAGAGGGTGGTGGTGCCGCCGCAGCGCACGCTGCCGCCGCACACGCCGATGCGGATCGGCCCCTGGCCGTAGCGGGTGTCGGTGCTGAGGCTCGGGGCCAGCATGTCGAGCCAGCCGTTGGAGACCGCGAGCACCGACACATCGCCGGGCTTGAAGACGTAGCCGGCCTTCGAGTCCCAGGAGACCGGGCCGCGGCGCAGCGTGTCGATGGCCGCGCCCTGCTCGAGCACGATCCCGCCGTCGCGCTGGCCCGCGACCAGGAACACCTGTGGCGCCGACAGCACAGCGCCTTCGCGCAGCACGATGCCGCTGGCGGCCTGGTAGGCCGTGCCGAAGCCGGCCAGGTACGAGGACTGGGTGTTGCGCTCCGACTCGAAGCGCGACTGCGGCGCACCGCCGATCGCCATGGTGCCCGCGCCGATGCCGTTGAGCATGCCGGCGTCGAGCGTGACGCCGGTGAAGCCCTCGGTGGGCCCCTTGCCCGCGGCCACGATCTCGAACATGCGCGTGCTGCCGCTCACCACCAGCTCGCTGCCGAAGCCGCCCGGCGCGGCCGCGTGCCGCACCGTGCCTTCGGCGATGCGGATGCCGCGGTCCTCCATCGGCTTGATGCCCGGGGTCAGCGTCAGCCGGCCCGCGTCGCGCTCCAGGCGCGGGCGCGGCACGCCGTCGCGCGCGGCCCAGTCGAGGCCGAACTGGGCATAGCTGGTCTCGTTGTACTGGGAATAGGTGCGCAGCAGGTCGGCCGGCGTCACCACCAGCTGCGTGGTCAGCGCGTCGAGGATGCCGGTGTTGGCGACACTGACCCGGCCCGCGGTGCTGAAGGAGCCGTTGCGCATCGCCTGCGTGGCGCCGAAGGCCGCCTGGCCGCTCGCCAGCCCGTTGAGCTCGACGCGGAAGGCGCCCGGCAGCAGCGCGTAGGTCGAAGGCAACAGCGTGTAGGTGCCCGGCGGCAGGCCCGGCACGCCCGCGCCGATGGTGACCTGGCGCCCGACCATCGGGTCGCCCGCGCCCTTCTCGGGCGCGATCGGCGCGGCACCGGGCTGCGCGCCCGGCACGATGGCGTAGACCGGATTGGTCGCGAAGCCCGGCAGCACGAAGGCCGAGCGGCCGGTGCCGCTTTGCACCAGCGGGTTGAGCCGCGCGTCGGTGGAGCCGCCGCGGCCGGAGAGGAAGGCCGCGCCGGTCAGCGTGCCGCCGCCCGACAGGTCGATGAGCGCCCCGCCCTGCACGTCGATGCGCTCGCCGAGCAGCGTGACGCCGCCGAAAGCCGACGCCGAGCCGCCGATGCCCACGTAGCCGGCGTCGAGGCCGTTGTGGACATAGGTCAGGCCGTCCTTGGTGCCGCCGTAGGGCATGGCCAGGCCGGCGCCGCTGGTCGAGGTGATGCTGCCCGCGCGCAGCAGCACCGTGGAGGCGAGGTCCTCGGCCTGGCCCTCGGGACGGCCCAGCGTCACGCTGCCCAGCGGCGCGCGCACCACGCCGCCCTGGTCGACGTTGGCCGACATCAGCAGCAGGGAGCCGAAGGCCGAGTACGGCACGGCGGGTTCGCCCTCGCCGATGCGCTCCACGCGCAGGCTGCGCGCCGTGTCGTAGAGGTTCTTGTAGTTGCCCCAGGTATCGAACTCGCCCCTCTTGCCGGCACGGATCTCGGCGCGCGCGCCGGTGGCCGGATAGATCTGGCTGGCCGCGAGCACCAGGTCGCCCGCGGTCTCGAGCGAGGTGCGGTCGCGCACCAGCGAGGCCTGCAGCCGCAGGTCGCCCTGGCTGCGCAGTTCGAGGCGCTCGAAGCCGTCGCGCTCGACCTGCACGTTGCCCTCGAGCTCGGGCTGGGCGCCCGCGGTGCCGAAGGCCACGGTCTCGATCACGTCGAGCACCGAGGACTCGATGCGCAGGCCCGAGCCGGCGGCCAGCCGCGGCACGCGCGGATTGACCGGGATCGGCAGGATGTACCTGTCGCGGCCCAGGCCGGTGTTGCCCCCGAGGCGCACGTAGGGCGCCGCCAGCAGCACCTGCGAGCCGTCGCCCGAGCCCTGCGCGAGGCTGAAGCTGCCCGAGGTCATGCGCAGGGCCTGGCCGAGCCGCAGGTTCACGCCGTCCTCGAAGCTGATCACGCCGTTGACCAGCAGCGAGAGGCTGTCGAAGCCGCCGGCCTCGATGCGGTCGACGCCGATGCGCGCCCGGCCGTAGGCGAGCGCGGGATCGGCCTGGCCCGGGCGCAGGTCGGCGCGCAGCGAGTCGGGGCCCTGCC
>NZ_JBZAYE010000787.1:0-3011 GCF_058244205.1 Variovorax sp. 20P10.2.4 | reverse complement strand
GGTGGTCGAGACGCTGCGGCGCGCGGCCGAATGAGCTGAGTCGCAAGCCAGGGATCGCGCCGATTTTTTTCGCGCGCCGATCGGAAAGGGGCCGGGAGTGCACTACATTCCCCGGCCCTGCTTTTTTGTGAATCGACTTTCCCGCATGCGCCTGGCGTCCTTCCAGATCACCCACTTTCGCTCGATCAACGACAGCGGTCCCATCGAACTCTCCCGGATCACCACGATCCTCGGCCGCAACGACACCGGCAAATCCAATCTGCTGCGCGCGCTGCACAGCCTGAACCCGGCCGAGGGGCCGGTCAGCGCGCTGAGCCCGATCAAGAACTTTCCGCGCCACCGCCGCCTGAGCGAATGCACGGCCGACACGCCCGTGGTCCACACGCGCTGGCGCCTCGAGCCGCAGGAGCAGGCCGAGCTGGTGCGCATGCTGCCGCGCGCCTCGGGCGTGAGCCACGTGACCGCGGGCCGCGGCTATGGCCCGGCGCGCTGGGCCGGCCTCGAGGGCCTGGGCGACCTGTCGATCGACGTCGGCGATGCCAAGGGCAAGATCCGCAAGATCGTGCCGGCCGTGAAGGCCGCGGCCGAGAAGCTGGCCGACGAACTGCGCGCGCCGCTCGAGCAGGCGGCCGATGCCTTCGACGGCGCGATGATCCTCAACCCCGACCTGCTCAAGTGGTCCGAGGGTGCGCAGCTCGCCCTGGCCGCGCTGCGCCAGGCGCTGGCCGCGGCCGGTGCCGAGCTGGCCGACAAGCCCGCGCAGATGATGACCGAGCTCGAGGAGCTGTCGCTGTCGATCGTCAGCGACGGACCCGCGCTCGCGCGCGCCAAGGCGTGGATCCTCGAGCGGCTGCCGCGCTTCGTGTTCGTCGACGAGTACCCCGCGCTGCAGGGCCGCCAGAACATCGCCGACTACCTCTCGAGCGAGGCGCGCGACCATCTCTCGAGCGCGCAGCGCAGCTTCGGCACCCTGTGCCGCGCCGCGGGTCTCGATCCGCGCGAGCTGCATGTGCTGCACGAGCGCGGCGACCAGGCCACGCGAAACCAGCTCGTGAACCGCGCGGGCGCGGCGATGACGGCCGAGATCCGCCGGCTGTGGAAGGACCGGCCGCTCAAGGTGCGCTTCAACCTCGACGGCGACGAGTTCGACACGCTGGTGTCCGACCCGGGCGGTGCCTACGAGGTCGAGGTCGGGCTGGACGAGCGCAGCCGTGGCTTCCAGTGGTTCTTCGCGTTCCACGTGGCCTTCTTCGCGGGCCTGCGCGGCGAGGCCGGCGAGCAGGGCGATGGCACCATCGTGCTGCTGCTCGACGAGCCCGGCCTGCACCTGCATCCGCGCTCGCAGGCCGACCTGCTCGCGCACTTCGAGCAGGATTTCGCGCAGCAGATCGTCTACACCACGCACTCGCCCTTCATGGTGCTGGCCGGCGAGAAGGCCTCGGTGCGGATCGCGCAGCTCGAGGGCGGCGCGGGCACCACGCTGAGCAGCCGCGAGCTGGCGGCGATCACCGGCAATGCGCGGATCGGTGCGCTGTTCGACCTGGCGCAGGAGCCGCCGGCCGCAGTGTCCGAGTCGGCCGCAGCGACCGTGCCGGCCGAACCGGCGGTGGCCGCCGTGCCCGCCTGAGTCAGTCCCGCCTGTCGCCTTCGTCGGTCGGCGGCGGAAACATCCGCTCGACCGCGAAGTCCACGAAGGCGCGCACCTTCGGCGACAGCTGCCGGCTCGACGGCCACAGCGCCGAGAACTGGCCGCGGTGCGTGACGTGGGGCGCGAGCACGCACTGCAGCTCGCCGCGCGCCAGCGCATCGCGCGCGAGGAAGTCGGGCATGAAGCCGATGCCGAGCCCGGCAATGGCGGCGCCGAGCATGGCCTCCATGTTGTTGCACAGCATCGTGCAGGGCAGCCGCTCGGGCAGGCCCGGCAGGGTCCAGTCCTCGATGCGCGTGCCGGTCACGAACTTGTAGCGCAGGCAGGCATGCTCGGCGAGGTCGGCCGGCTGTTGCGGCACGCCATGGCGCGCGAGGTAGGCCGGCGCGGCCACCAGCAGGAAGCGGAACGGCCCGAGGCCGCGCGCCACCAGCCCCGAATCGACCAGCTCGCCGCTGCGGATCGCCACGTCCACGCCCTCGGCGATCACGTCGACCAGCCGGTCGTTGAAGTCGAGGTCGAGCTCGATCTGCGGATAGCGGGCCTGGAAGTCCGGCAGCATCGGCAGCAGGAAGCGGTAGCCGATGGTCGGCAGGCTCACGCGCAGCCGGCCGCGCGGCTGGGCCACGGCGTCCTGCATCATCGCGCGCGCATCGTCGAGCTCGTCGAGGATGCGGCGGCAGCGCTCGTGGAACATCGCGCCTTCCTGCGTGAGCCGCACCTGGCGCGTGGTGCGGTTGAACAGCCGCAGGCCCAACTGCTGCTCGAGCCGCGCCACGTTCTTGCCGACCGCCGAGGCGGAGATGCCGAGCAGGCGCCCCGCCTTGGCGAAGCTCAGCAGGTCGGCCGCCCGCACGAAGGATTCGAGGCCGCTGAAACTGTCCATCGATTGGCAACCTCAGGTTGGGAGTGAGTGGAGCAATGCGCCCATTCTCTTTGCATTCAATCATTTTTATCTTCTCTTCACGCCGAGGAGGGCGTCGGCCGGGTCTCCGGGCCGGCGCCGCCCGGCCCTGTCTTCGGTCCTGCGTGAAGGGTGTCCATGTCTTCTTCCTTGTCTTCGTCGGCGTCTTCGTCTTCCCCGGCGCCGCATCCGTACTGGCTGCTCGCCGCCGTCTGCCTGGCCGCGATCGGCATGCCGCTGAGCTTCACCGGCCCGGCCGTGGCGCTGCCCGCGATCCATGCCGCGCTGGGCGGCAGCCCGGTGCAGCTCAACTGGGTCACCAATGCCTTCATGCTGAGCTTCGGCGGCACGTTGATGGCGGCCGGCGCGCTGGCCGATGCCTATGGGCGCAAGCGCGTGTTCGTGCTCGGGCTGCTGCTGATCCTGCTCGGCAGCCTGTTCGCGGTGTGCGCGCCGGGC
>NZ_JBZAYE010000786.1:0-3018 GCF_058244205.1 Variovorax sp. 20P10.2.4 | reverse complement strand
GGTGCTCGCGCTGTTCCCGCTGGTCGTTCCCTTCCACGCGATGGCGATCAACATCCTGCTGTTCGGCCTGTTCGCCGCGGGCTACAACCTGACCTTCGGCTACACCGGCAAGCTGTCGTTCGGCCACGCGGCCTTCTACGGTAGCGGCGCCTACGCCTGCGGCATCCTGATCGCCAGCCACGGCCTGCCCTGGCCGCTGGCCGTGGCGGCGGGCATCGCGCTCGGCGGGCTGGTGGCGCTGGCCATCGGCGCGCTCGCGATCCGCACGCGCGGCATCTACTTCGCGATGGTCACGCTGTCGCTCGCGCAGTGCGTGTACTTCGCGGCCTTCCACGCGACCTCGCTGACCGGCGGCGACAACGGCCTGCGCGGCGTGAACGTGCCCACGCTGCGCCTCGGCGGCTGGCAGGTCGACCTGCTGCAGCCGCTGAACCGCTACTACTTCATGCTCTGCTTCGTGGCGCTGGCCGTGTGGCTGCTGTCGCGCATCCTGCAGTCGCCGTTCGGCGCGGTGCTCGAGGCGGTGCGCGAGAACGAGCAGCGCGCCCGCGCCTCGGGCTTCGACGTGGAGCGCGCCAAGCTGCTGTCGTTCGTGATCTCGGGCCTGTTCTGCGGGCTGGCCGGCGCGCTGACGGCGATCAACCTCGCGACCGTGGGCATCGACACCCTGTCGTACCACACCTCGGGCCAGGTGATGATGGTCACGCTGCTCGGCGGCATGGGCACCTTCTTCGGGCCCTTCGTGGGCGCCGGCGTGTTCCTCGCGATGGAGCATGCGCTGACGGCCGTGACCGAGCGCTGGCAGCTGATCGTCGGGGTGATCTTCATCGCGCTGGTGCTGTTCTTCCCGAAGGGCATCTGGGGCACGCTGCTCGCGAGGATGGAACGATGACGACCATGCATCGGGACGCCATCCTCGAGACGCGCGGCCTCACCAAGCGCTTCGGCCAGTTCACCGCCAACGAGGACATCGGCGTGAGCTTCCCGCGCGGGCAGCTCACCGCGATCATCGGTCCCAACGGCGCGGGCAAGTCGACCTTCTTCAACATGGTCTCGGGCGCCTTCGCGCCGAGCGCGGGCGAGATCCGCTTCGACGGCCGCGACATCACCGGGCTGGCCCAGCACCGCTTCGCGCACCTGGGCATCGCCAAGTCGTTCCAGGTGACCAACCTGTTCCCCGACCTCACCGTGCTGGAGAACGTGCGCGTGGCGGTGCAGGCGCTCGACAGCAGCTTCGACTGCTGGCGCCCGCGCGCCGCGCGCCGCGACTGGATCGAGAAGGCCGAGCGGCTGCTCGAGCGGGTGCAGCTGCAGGACAAGCGCGGCTTTCGCGCCGAGCGGCTCTCGCACGGCGAGCAGCGCGCGCTCGAGATCGCGGTGGCGCTGGCGAGCGACCCGAAGCTGCTGCTGCTCGACGAGCCCACGGCCGGCATGAGCCCCGAGGAGACGCGCTCGGTGATGGACCTGATCCTCGCGCTGGTGGCCGAACGCACGGTGGCGCTGGTGGAGCACAAGATGAAACTGATCATGGGCGTGAGCGACCGCATCGTGGTGCTGCACCAGGGCCGCCTGCTGGCCCAGGGCAGCCCCGCGGAGATCCGCGCCAACGAGGACGTGCAGCGCGTCTACCTCGGCCACGGAGGGCAACACCGATGACCCCATCGCAACCACCGCTGCTCGCAGTGCAGAAGCTCGAGGCCTGGTATGGCCGCAGCCACATCCTGCAGGGCATCGACCTCGAGGTGCACGCGGGCGAGATCGTCTGCCTGATCGGGCGCAACGGCGCGGGCAAGACCACGATCATGCGCAGCATCATGGGCCTGATGGGCCGCACGCGCGGCAGCGTGCTGTTCGACGGCGTGTCGCTGCTGGGCCTGCCGCCGCACCGGCGCTTCCACCAGGGACTGGCCTACGTGTTCGAGGAGCGCCGCATCGTGCCCGGGCTCACGGTGCTCGAGAACCTGCGCCTGGGCATCCTGGCCTCGGGCCGGCGCGCGCGCGAGCAGGAGCTGATCGACGAGGTGGCGCAGACCTTTCCGCGCCTCAAGGAGCGGCTCGCGCAGGTGGCGGTCACGATGTCGGGCGGCGAACAGCAGATGCTGGCGATCGCGCGCGCGATGGTGGCGCACCCCAAGCTGGTGATGCTCGACGAGCCCAGCGAGGGGATCATGCCGGTGCTGGTGGACGAGATGTTCGCGCTGTTCGCGGCCTGGAAGCGCGCCGGCAAGACGCTGCTGCTGGTGGAGCAGAACGTCGAGCTGGCGCTGTCGATCGCGGACCGCGCCTACATCGTCGACCAGGGCTGCATCGCGCACCACGCGGGCGCGGCCGAGCTGCTGGCCGACCGTGAGATCCAGGAGCGCTACTGCTCGGTGTAGCGCGCCCGGGCTTCGGCTCAGGCGCCGTCGACCACCGGGTTCGACAGCAGGCCCACGCCCTCGATCTCGACCTCGCAGACGTCGCCGGCCTTCATGAAGACCTGCGGCTTGCGCGCCAGGCCCACGCCCGAGGGCGTGCCCGCGATGATGATGTCGCCGGGCTGCAGCGCGAAGGGCTCGGAGCACACCGACACCAGCGTCGCCACGTCGAAGATCATGTCGCGCGTGTTGGCGTCCTGCAGCACCTGGCCGTTGAGCCGGGTCTGCAGCTTCAGGCCGGCGGCGCCCGCGGGCAGCTCGTCGGCGGTCACGAACTCGGGGCCGAACGAGCCCGAGCGGTCGAAGTTCTTGCCCATCATCCATTGCGCCGACTTGAACTGGTAGTCGCGGATCGAGCCGTCGTTGAACACCGAGTAGCCGGCCACGTGGTCGAGCGCCTGGTCCTTGGCGATGTAGCGGCCGGCCTTGCCGATCACGATGACCAGCTCGCCCTCGTAATCGAACTGGGTCGAGACGTGCGGGCGCTCGAGCGCCTTGCCGTGGCCCACCCACGAGGAGGCGAAGCGGTGGAACAGCACCGGATAGGTCGGCGGGTCGAACTTGCTCTCGGCCGCATGGTCGATGTAGTTGAGGCCGACCG
>NZ_JBZAYE010000785.1:0-3029 GCF_058244205.1 Variovorax sp. 20P10.2.4 | reverse complement strand
GTCGGTCGAGACACCGGCACGCAAGGCCACGGTGCGGCGCAACAAATCGAGCGGCACCGAATAAAGCGGCTTTCCGGCCTCGAAGCGGCCGATTCCGGCGCCGAATGCGCAATGAGGCGCTGCGCGGCGCATCGCGCATGCGGCACTGCACAAACGCAGTGCCCCGCAAATCAATGTCCCCCTGCGCGCTTCGCGCGGCGTTCCTGCGCTAGAGTGTTTCCAAGAGACAACCCGGGAGCACCGACATGGCCAGGAAAGCGCCACGCCGCACTGCACAACGCATTCTCGAAGCCGCGCTGGACCTGTTCAACCGCTTCGGGGAGCCGAACGTCTCCACCACGCTCGTGGCCGGCGAGCTCAACATCAGTCCCGGCAACCTCTACTACCACTACCCGGCCAAGGAAGAGCTGATCAACAAGCTCTACGAGGGCTACGAGACCGAGCTCGGCGAGCTGCTCCATGCGAGCGAGGGCATCCACGACGTGGAGGACGCCTGGTTCTTCATGCACAGCCTGTTCGAGCTGATCTGGCGCCACCGCTTCCTCTACCGCGACCTCAACGACCTGCTGAGCAAGAACCGGCATCTCGAGACCCAGTTCCAGCTCGTGCTCAAGCACAAGGTGCGCGCGATGCGCCAGCTGATCGCGGGCCTGGGCCGCGCCGGCCACCTCGAGATCGACGCGCAGGAGGTCGACACGCTGGCGCAGAGCATGGTGGTGGTGCTGACCTACTGGCTCAGCTACGAGTACGTGCGCAACCCGCGCCAGGCGCTCGAGCCGGCCCATGCGCAGGCCGCGCTGCTGCGCGGCGCCCGCCACACCCTGCACCAGCTCGCGCCCTATCTCGGCGCCGAGCAACGGCGCCATTTGCTGACACTGGGCCAGGCCTACGGCGGCGAAGATGCCGCCAGCAGCCCTCCCGCCTCGTCCCCTGCCGATATGGCCGCCTGAACCATGTCCCCCCACGATTTCAAACCGCTCCCGCTGATGTCGACCGCGACGGCCGGCGGTACGCCCGGCACCGCCGGTTCCAGCCCCTGGGCGCCGCTGCCCTACGCCGACGTGCCGCGCTTCGATGCGCGCAGCCTGATCGCGCACTGGGCGCGACTGCATGCCGGCCACGAGATGCCGGCGCCCGAGCACAACGAGGCGCTGGCCGAGGGCTGGGCGCTCTATCACAGCGGCGAGTTCGAACGCGCCGCGGCCATCGGCCTGCTGCACGGCGCCGAGGGACTGGCGCTGGCCAACCAGGCGACCGCGATCTATGCCAACTACCTCGAGCCGCGCGAGGCCGTGCGGCTCGCGATGTTCCGCCAGGTGGTGGAACGCGCCGGCGCGCAGGTCGCGGCCGAGCCCGACGACTGCCAGGCGCTGTACTGGCAGGCCTATGCGATGGGCCGCTACAGCCAGGGCATCAGCGTGGCGCGCGCGCTCGCGCAGGGCCTGGGCACGCGGCTCAAGGAGGCGCTCGAACGCGTGATCGCGCTCAAGCCGCGCCATGCCGACGCCCATGTCGCGCTCGCCGCCTTCCATGCCGAGGTGATCGACAAGGTCGGCGCGCTGGTCGGCCGCATGACCTACGGCGTGCGCGCCGAAACCGCCGTCGAGCTGTTCGAGCACGGCATCGCGCTGCATCCGCATTCGGCCAGCGCGCTGATGGAATACGCGCGCGCGCTGCTGATGCTGCATGGCGACGCGCGCATGGCCGAGGCCACGCGGCTCTACGAGAAGGCCGCGGCGCTCAAGCCGGCCGACGCGAAGGAACGGCTGGACGTGGAGCTCGCGCGCGCCGGCCTCTCCGAATAGGCCGTGGCCACGGCGGGGGATCCAGTCGGCGCGCGGCTGCGTACTGACCGGATGACCCGCCTTCCACACCCCCCTCCCGAACGCGCCCCCGCGGCGCGCCCCAGGCACCCGCTCGGCTGGCTGGCCGTGTGCGCGTGCGCCGCGCTCACGGCCTGCGCGACGCCGGCACCGACGATCGCGCCGGTGCCGGCGGTCGACATCGCGCGCTTCATGGGCGACTGGTACGTGATCGCGCACATCCCGACCTTTCCGGAGAAGAACGCGTTCAACGCCGTCGAGTCCTACACGCAGCGGCCCGATGGCCGCATCCAGACCGACTTCCGCTACCGCGACGGCAGCTTCGACGCGCCGGTCGAGACCCTGCATCCCGTGGCCACCGTGCGGCCCGGCACCGGCAACGCGGTCTGGGGCATGCAGTTCATCTGGCCGATCCAGGCCGAGTACGTGATCGCCGACGTGTCGCCCGACTACCGGAGCACCATCGTCGCGCGCAGCCAGCGCGACTACGTCTGGCTGATGGCGCGCACGCCCGAGTTGTCGCCCGAGGCCTACGCCCAGGCGCTGCGCAAGATCGAGGCCCTGGGCTACGACCTCGCGAAGCTGCGCCGGGTGCCGCAGCGCTGGCCGGAACGCTGACCCGGCCGCCGGCGCGCGGCGTTCGCGGGGGCTGGGCACAATCGCGGGCATGCACAGTCCGCTCGTCCCCGGGATCGCCTACAGCGTGCGCAGCTACGCGGGCGAATACGCCGGCCACGACCATGCGCACGCCCAGATCATGTTCGCGCTGGACGGCCGCATGGAGCTGGAGATCGGCGGCCGCGCCGCCTTCACCGACAGCTCCTGCGGAATGATCATTCCGGCCGGCGTGGCCCACACCTTCATGTCGCCGCGCGGCGTGCGCATGGTGGTCATCGACACGCCCCCGCCACCGGCGTCGACCGCATCCGGCGCTTCGCGGTCACGGCCGCCTGCAGGAACGACGTCGACCCGGCCCGGGCCGCGCAGCACCTGGCGCACGTGCTCGAGGCGCCCTCCATCCTCGCGCGCCGCGGCATCGACCTGGCACGGCTCGACACCGCCCTCGGCGGCGCGCTGCACGAGCCCTGGAACACCGCGCGCATGGCCGCCCTCTTCTTCCTGAGCCCGCAGCGCTTCCATGCGCGGCTGCTCGAACTGACGGGGCTGTCGCCGCAGGCCTACCTGCGCTCGCGCCGGCTCGACGCC
>NZ_JBZAYE010000784.1:0-3029 GCF_058244205.1 Variovorax sp. 20P10.2.4 | reverse complement strand
GGCTCGGCCGGCCGTGCCACCTGCTGCTGCTCGACCTGGCGGTTGCTCACCATGCCCAGCAGGTCCACCACCAGTTGCTCGCGCAACGGCGGCGGCGCCTCGGGCCGCGCGCGCACCAGCCACGGCAGCACCAGTGCCGCATGCAGCAGCACCGAGAGGCCGAGGCCGATCGCGAACCTCATCGCGTCGTCGGTTCCGTCTGCACGGCCACCTTGGCGAAGCCCAGTTGCTTCAGCACATCGGCCACGTCGATGAAGCGCTGCAGCTGCACCGTGCGGTCGGCGCGCAGCAGGAAGGGCGTCTGCTTGTCCATCGCGGCGAGCCGGGTCTTGAGCGTGTCGGCATTCAAAGCCTCGCCACCGAAGTGGATCACCCCCGCCGCATCGATCACGATGGTCTGCGTCTGCGAGGTGTCCGCGGGGCTCGCGCTGGCCTGCGGCAGGTTGACGGGAATCCGCCCGCTCGCGATGAAGCTCGAGGTCGTCAGCACGATGGTGAGCAACACCAGCATGATGTCGACGAAGGGGAGCATGTTCATGCTGTCAATCGGCTTTTCGGTCACGCGCGATCTCCCATTCGAGGATCAACACCTGCACCTTGCGCAGCAGCGTGTTGTAGAGCACCACCGACACCAGCGCCACCCCGAGTCCCACGGCCGTGGCCTTGAGCGCGAGCGCGAGGCCGACCATGATCTTGCCGGTGTCGATGGAGGCGTCCTGACCCATGTTGTAGAAGGTCAGCATGATCCCGAACACCGTGCCCAGCAGGCCCAGGTAGGGCGCATTGCTCGCCACCGAGGCGATGACGAAGAGCTTGCGCGTGAGCACCAGTTCGAGCGACTTGATGTCGCGGATCGCGTGGGTGTCGATGCGGCTGTAGAGCCAGGCGCGTTCGATGCCGATCGCGACCACGAAGACGCTCAGCACCACCAGCAGTCCGATGACGCCGTAGTCGATGGCGCCGGCGAGCCAGTTCATGTTCATTCCGTGCTCCTCGTCGGTTCTTCAGAACAACACGCCGGCCTGCACCAGCACGCGCGTGCGGCTCTCGCGCACGATCTCCTGGGGCCGCGAGCCGATGGCGCGCGCGACCTGCAGGCGCCCGAACAGCGCCCCGTAGCGTGCCTGGTAGCCGATGCCCACGTCCGACAGGCGCACGCCGTTGCGCGTCGTGTAGTCGGCGTTCTGCAGCCAGGCGCGGCCGAGGTCGGCGAAGACGCCCACCGAATGCGTGAGCCCTTCGGGCGCGGGCAGTGCATAGCGCAGCTCGGCATTGAGCAGGTAGCCGTTGTCGCCGCTCACCCATTCGCGGTACGCCTTCACCCCGTTGGGGCCCGAGATGCTCATCTGCTCGCTGCCGTCGAGGTTCTTGTTGCGCAGCGCCTTCTGCAGGCTCAGTGCGCTGCTCGCGGTCCAGCCCTTGGCGAATTCCACGTTGGCGGCGAGCCGCAGGTTCAGGTGCGCGAAGTCGCCGGCCGTGTCGGCGCCGGCGCGGTTGAGCGCCGCCTGCGCGGGGTTGTCGATGTCGAGGTGGCCGTAGCTGAATCCGGCGACGACGCTGGTGTAGCCCGGCCGGCCCAGCAGCTGGCCCCAGCGTTCGTGCTGCACGGCGAAGGTCGCGACCTTGGTGGTCTTGCGGTCGACGCTCTCGACCGCGCCCACCTCGTCGCGCAGATGGCGCTGCGCGAGGTTCAGGCTCAGCGACAGGTTCTGCTCGCGGCTGCGCAGCAGCGGATAGCTCAAGGTGGCCTCGACCGTGCGCGCCCGGCCTTTGGCCTCGAGGTCGTCGTAGTCGCCGCCCAGGTGATAGGTCGTGCGCGCGGCGGCAAGCTCCAGCCGCAGGCCGCTCGCGGTCAGCGGAAAGCCGTAGGCCACGCGGGCGTTGTCGAGGCCGCCGCCTTCTGTGCCCATCAGGTTGAGGCTCAGCCGGTCGGCGATGCCGAAGGGCGAGTTGATGTCGAGACCCGCGCTCAGACGGTTCTTGCCGGTGTAGAGCGAGCCCTGGTTGTCGACCAGCACATAGCCCGCGAGGCGCTTGCCTTCACCCACCTCGGCATCGAAGTCCGAGCTGCCCGGCGCTTCGCCCGGCGAGATCGTGAGGCGGGGCAGGGTGGCGCCGGGCATGTCGCCGACCAGCAGCATCGCGCGCTCGAGCTGCGCGCGGGAAACCGGCTGACCCGCCTGCAAGGCCGCGAACGCATCGGTCACGGTCGCGTCGCGCACCAGCGAGCGGTTCTTGAGCGTGAGCTTGCCGTAGCTGCCGATCAGGACCCGGATCGTCAGCGTGCCGGCGCTCGCGTCCTGCCGCGGCACGTAGGCGCGTGCCACCAGATAGCCGCGGTCGCGCAGCAGCGCCGTGAGCCGGCCCGCGGCCTGCTCGATCTCGGCCATCGACAGCGCGCGGCCGCGGTAGGGATCGAGCGTGGCCTGCAGCTCGGCGGGCGGAATCTCGTCGGCGCCCTCGACCTTGAAGTCGCGCACCGTCAGCGTCTCGCCGGCCGGCAGGGCCAGCGGCCGCTCGGGCTGCTCCACGATCACCGGCGCGGGCGGCTGGCTCGGAGTGCCGAGCGGGCGCGGCGGCTGGGCTTCGCGCAGCGCATCGCCGCTGCCGTAGTTGGGGATCGGCGCCACCTGGGCATGGCCACTGGTCGCGAGCGTGCAGAACACGGAGAAGGCGGCGAGCGCGGGACGCGCCCGGCGTGAGGGCGAGACGGGACGAAGGGGATTCATGTCGCAACGGGAACGAAGAGGAGAAGGGGAGGCGGAGCGGCCATGCCGTCCCGCCGCGGGGCGGCGATGTCAGCGCGGCGTCGACGGCTGCGCCGCGGGCGCCTTGGCGCCTTCGTCCTCGAGTTCGAAGACCTTGCCGTCGATCTCGATGCGCTCCACGTTGGCGGAGAAGCTGCGCCGGTCGGCGAAGACGATGTTGTCGGCCAGTGCCGCGGCCCGTTGCGTGAGGCCCGCCGTCGTCTGGACGGCGGGGCGTTCCGGCTGGCGCTGGGCCTCCGAGGTCGCGGCGGCCGCGAGACG
>NZ_JBZAYE010000783.1:0-3046 GCF_058244205.1 Variovorax sp. 20P10.2.4 | reverse complement strand
TAGGGGCCGAAGCGGCGCGAGCGCAGCGCGCGCTCGACCAGCGCGGCGCCCTCCTCGATCTGCGCGCGGTGCCAGAGGCCGCGGTCCTGCTGGTCGAGCAGCACGATCTCGCCCTGCGCCGAAGTGCGCGCGGCACGGCGCGCATCGTGCAGCAGCATCAGCGCCAGCAGGCCCAGCGCCTCGGGCGCGGCCTCGGCGCCGGGCAGCAGCTCGACCAGCAGCCGGCCCAGCCGGATCGCCTCGGCCGAGAGGTCGGCGCGCGTCAGGCTCTCGCCCGAGGAGGCGGCATAGCCTTCGTTGAAGACCAGGTAGACCACGCGCAGCACGGCGTCGAGCCGTTCGGGCAGCTCGGTGCGCGTGGGCACCTGGTAGGGAATGCGTGCGTCGCGGATGCGGGCCTTGGCGCGCACGATGCGCTGCGCGATGGTCGGCGCGGGCACCATGAAGGCACGCGCGATCTCCTCGGTCGCGAGTCCGCAGACCTCGCGCAGCGTGAGCGCCACCTGGGCATCGGGCGAAAGGGCCGGATGGCAGCAGGTGAAGACCAGGCGCAGGCGGTCGTCTTCGAGTTCGTCGGTGTCGGCGTCCCAGCCCGGCGCGGGGTCGGCCAGCGCCTCGGCGCGCTCGGCCGATTCGTCCCAGGGCGAGAAGCGCGCCTGGCGCCGGATGGCGTCGATCGCCTTGAAGCGCCCCGCCGACACCAGCCATGCGCGCGGGTTCGCGGGCACGCCCTGCGCCGGCCACTGCTCGAGCGCAGCGCGAAAGGCCTCGTGCAGCGCCTCCTCGGCGCGGTCGAAATCGCCGAGCAGGCGCACCAGCGTGGCGAAGATGCGGCGCGATTCGCCGCGGTAGACCGCCTCGAGCGTGGCGCGCACCGGGTCCGTCATGCGGCGGGTTCCGGCCTGCCCAGCCAGCGCTCGAGCCGCACCATCGAACCGGTCCAGCCGTGTTCGTGGCCCTCGCGCGCGGCCTGGTCGAAGAACTGCTCGTGCAGCAATTCGAGCTCGCAGCCGGTGCCGGCCGCATCGGGCTCGATGCGCACCGTGACGCGCGATTCGCGCTCGGGCGTGCTGCGCCAGGCCCAGCTGAAGACCAGCCGGCGCTGCTGCACGATCTCGAGGTAGGTGCCGCTGACGTCGTGCGTCTCGCCGTCGGCCGCGAGCATCGCCACGCGGAAGCGCCCGCCCACGCGCAGGTCGACCTCGGCATGCGGCACCGCGACGATCTCCTCGGGGCCGAACCAGTGCCTCAGCGCTTGCGGGTCGGTCCACGCGCGCCAGACCTTGTCGGGCGCGACGGCGTAGTGGCGGCGGAGGGTGAGGGAGGGACGCCCGGTGTTTGGGCTGGCAGGTTCCGCCATTCGGTTTGCTCCTGGTGATAGAGAAAGCGCGCCAAGGCATCGAGGCGCCCGGTCCAGAACTTCTCGTAGCGCGACAGCCACACGGCGGCCTCCTGCATCGGCCGCGGCGAGAGCTCGCAGCGCACGACACGGCCTTCCTTCGTGCGCGAGATCAGCCCCGCGTCCTCGAGCACGCGCAGGTGCTTCATGAAGCCCGTGAGCGACATCGCATGCGGCGCGGCCAGCTCGGTCACGCTGAGGCTGCGCTCGCCCAGGGTCTCGAGCACCGCGCGGCGCGTCGAGTCGGCGAGCGCGGCGAACACGGCATCGAGGGCAACGGGCGCGGGCGGTGCGGTGGCATCTGAGTGAACCATGCGGTTGAGTATCTGGAGCCGGCGCGCCAGCGTCAAGGCGTGGGGATATCGCAGTCGGCCGCGGGAACGCTTTATGCGTGCTGCGGCGCAGCATCCCCACTCGCCGCAAAGGAGCTTCCATGCTGGACCGTACCGCCACCCAGTTCTCCCACGTCAAACCGGGCGACACCGAATTCGTCTCGGGCGGACTGCGCGACTTCTTCCTCTACCGCGACCTCGGCGTGGCCGCCGCCACCAACGGCAAGGTGATCGCGCACCTCGTCAAGGCCAACATGGCACCGGAAGCGGGCACCGGCTGGCATCGCCACGAGGCCGACTTCCAGATCGTGATCATGGTCAAGGGCTGGGCCCGCTTCATGTACGAGGACAAGGAAACCCTGGTCGAAGCCGGCGACGTGGTGCACCAGCGCCCCGGCATCCGGCACTACCTGTTCGACTACTCGCCCGACATGGAGTACCTGGAGATCGTCTCGCCGGCCGATTTCAAGAGCGTGGATGTGGAGCCGGTGTGCGAGATTCCGGCGCCCACGCCCTGGAAGTAGGAATCGCGGGCACTCAGCGCAGGCCGAAACCCACGCTCGTGCTGCACTCGGTGTCGAGGTGCAGCACGCGGCCCTCGCCGTCGAACAGCAGCCAGCCATCGGCGACCGGCCGCATGCGCGGCCCGAACTCGCCGGGCCAGTGCAGCGTGGCGCCGAGCCCGCCGTCGTGCACCCGCAGCCACTGCACCCGGCACGCCGACCCGGACGCCTGCACCGCCGTCACCAGCCACGCCATGTCGACCTGCGCGCGCAGCGTGCGCGCCTCCCGGCCCGAGACCCGCAGCTCGCCCGCGTGGTTCGCCGTGATGTGCCAATGCAGGCGCAGCTTCGCCTCGCCATCGACGTCATCCTCGGCGTCGTCCTCGGCAATGAGATGGAAGGCACCGAAATCCGGATGCAGCAGGCGCATCGACGTCACGCCCTCGGGCTTCGCGATCGCCTCGCGGCCCTGCAGGCGCCGCTGTCCCGCGCCATAGCGCCAGAGCGTCGGCGTGCCCGACGGATCGGCAACCACGAACTGCTCGCGCGCCTGCGTCACGCGCAGATCGAGCACCGACCCCGGCAGGTCGGCGACCTGCCACAGCACCTCCTGCAGCGAACGCGCGGTATCGAGCACCTGGATGCGGTTGGCCCGGGTCACGGTCCAGCCGATGCCGTCGAACTCCGTGCCGAAGCCGTCGACGGCGACCATCCCGAGATCGACGACCCGGCGCTGCACGAGGTCGATACGGCTCACGCGCCACAGCCCGTCGCGCCGGGCCAGCGCCAGCGCGACCTGCCCGCTGTACGCC
>NZ_JBZAYE010000782.1:0-3051 GCF_058244205.1 Variovorax sp. 20P10.2.4 | reverse complement strand
CCATGGCGCCGACCTGAGTGGGGGGCAGCAGGTGCCGCGCATCGCGCACCAGCGCGAGGAATACCTCGCGCTCACGCTGCAGGAGTTCCGCAGCGGCAAGCGCCCGGGCTACACGCAGGCGATGGGCGAGGCCGTGGGCCGCATGGCGCCAGAAGACCTCGACACCCTCGCCTACTACGTGGCGCGTTTGCCCACCGCACCGCCCAAGCCCGGCGGCAAGTAGCGCCGCCTCCAGCAACGAACAACGCCGGCCCGCACCCGGCGCGGGGACGCCTGCGTCCGCGCATTCCTTCATCCATCCACGCATCAACCTATCGGAGCCGATTCTTTTGGAAGTCTCATTCAGCAAGGAAGTCGAGGCGCTGCGCCTCGGCGAGGGCGACACCTTTCACGGCGAGGGCATCCTCGCGATCACCAAGGGCCTGCTGCAGTCGGGCGTGGCCTACGTCGGCGGCTACCAGGGCGCGCCGGTGTCGCACCTGCTCGACGTGATGGTGCAGGCCAAGGGCTACATGGACGAGCTCGGCGTGCACGTGGAGGCCTGCTCGAACGAGGCCTCGGCCGCGGCCATGCTCGGCGCCTCGATCCACTATCCGCTGCGCGGCGCGGTGACCTGGAAGTCCATCGTCGGCACCAACGTGGCGGCCGACGCGCTGTCGAACCTGTCCTCGCCCGGCGTGACCGGCGGCGTGCTGATCGTGGTCGGCGAGGACTACGGCGAAGGCGCCAGCGTGATCCAGGAGCGCACCCATGCCTATGCGCTCAAGTCGAGCATGTGCCTGCTCGACCCGCGGCCCGACCTGGCCGTGATGGTGCGCATGGTCGAGCAGGGCTTCCAGCTCTCGGAGACCTCGAACATGCCCTGCCTGATGGAGCTGCGCATCCGCACCTGCCACGTGCGCGGAAGCTTCGCGTGCAAGGACAACCGCGCGCCCGCCGTGTCGACACGCGCGCTCATGACCGACCCCGCGGGCTTCGACTACATGCGGCTCGCCCATCCGCCCGTGACCTTCCGCCACGAGAAACTCAAGGGCGACGAGCGCATTCCCGCCGCGCGCCGCCACATCGTGGCCCAGGGCCTCAACGAGCTGATGCCCGGCGGGCGCCATGTCGAGCTCGGCATCGTGGTGCAGGGCGGCCTGTACAACGCGCTGATCCGCGGCCTGCAGCAGCAGGGGCTGGCCGATGCCTTCGGCGAGAGCGAGATCCCGATCCTGGTGCTCAACGTCACCTATCCGCTGGTGCCCGAGCAACTGGCCGACTTCTGCCTCGGCAAACGCGCGGTGCTGGTGGTGGAGGAAGGCCAGCCCGAGTACATCGAGCAGGACATCGCGACCCTGCTGCGCCGCCGCGACATCCAGACGCCGCTGCACGGCAAGGACCTGCTGCCCTCGGCCGGCGAGTACGGCGTGGAAGTGCTCTCGGGCGGGCTCGCCGCCTTCGTCGCGAAGTACGTCGGCGAGGGCGAGACGGCCGCATCGGCGCTGTCGGCCCAGGCCTGGCTGGCCGGCAACCGCGAGCGCCGCGAGGCGGTGGCGCGCCGGCTCGACGTGCCGCTGCCGAACCGGCCGCCGAGCTTCTGCGTGGGCTGTCCCGAGCGGCCGGTGTTCTCGGCCCTCAAGCTCGCGCAGCAGACCACGGGGCCGGTGCACATCGCGGCCGACATCGGCTGCCATGCCTTCGGCACCTTCGAACCGTTCTCGATGGGCCACTCGATCCTCGGCTACGGCATGAGCCTCGCGAGCCGCGCGGGCGTGTCGCCGATGATGAACCGGCGCACGCTGTCGATCATGGGCGACGGCGGCTTCTGGCACAACGGCCTGCTGACCGGCGTGCAGAGCGCGCTGTTCAACGGCGACGACGCGGTGCTGCTGATCTTCAAGAACGGCTACACCTCGGCCACCGGCACGCAGGACATCATCTCCACGCCCGACGACGAGGTGAAGGAGCGCGCCGTCGACAAGCAGCAGAGCCTGGTCGACAAGAACCAGACCATCGAATCGACCTTGAAGGGCCTGGGCGTGCAATGGATGCGCACCGTAACCACCTACGACGTGGAACGCATGCGCCGCACCCTGACCGAGGCCCTGACCAGCGACTTCGACGGCCTCAAGGTGGTGATCGCCGAGGGCGAATGCCAGCTCGAGCGGCAGCGCCGAATCAAGCCCTGGATCGCGGGCCTGCTGCAGCGCGGCGAGCGCGTGGTGCGCGTGAAGTACGGCGTGGACGAGGACGTGTGCAACGGCGACCATGCCTGCATCCGGCTCTCGGGCTGTCCCACGCTCACGCTGAAGGACAACCCCGATCCGCTCAAGCTCGACCCGGTGGCGACCGTGATCGACGGCTGCGTGGGCTGCGGCCTGTGCGGCGCCAACGCGCACGCGGCCACGCTGTGCCCGAGCTTCTACCGCGCCGAGGTGGTGCAGAACCCGAAGTGGCACGAGCGGCTGCTGCATGGCCTGCGCGGCGCGGTGGTGCGCGCGCTGCGCCCGGCCTGAGGAGGAACAGACGATGGAACGACATTCCTCCCCGGCATCCACGCAGCGCCCGATCACCCTGCTCGTCTGCGCCCTCGGCGGCGAAGGCGGCGGCGTGCTCACCGAATGGCTGGTGGAGACCGCGCGCCACGCGGGCTTCGCGGCGCAGAGCACCTCGATCCCCGGCGTGGCGCAGCGCACCGGCGCCACCACCTACTACATCGAGGTGTTCCCGGTGCCGCTGGCCCAGCTCGGCGGGCGCCGGCCCGTCTTCAGCCTGAGCCCGGTGCCGGGCGCGCTCGATGCGATCGTGTCGTCGGAGCTGCTCGAGACCACGCGCCAGATCGGCAACGGCATGAGCGCGCCGCCGCGCACGCTGGTCATCAGCTCGTCGGCGCGCGTGCTCACCACCGCCGAGCGCATGGTGCCCGGCGACGGACGCGCCGACGCGCAGCGCTTGATCGACGTGGTCAAGGCCTTCAGCCGCGAGCACCACGTGCTCGACATGGGCGCGATGGCGCGCGAGGCCGGCACCGTCGTCAGCGCCGTCATGCTCGGCGCGATCGCGGGCAGC
>NZ_JBZAYE010000781.1:0-3053 GCF_058244205.1 Variovorax sp. 20P10.2.4 | reverse complement strand
GTCAGCAAGAATCAAAAAAGCAAGAAACCGAAGCAGCCCTTCAGACCGCCCGAATAGGGATATACATCTCCCCCCCACCCGCCACAAACTCCTTCGACTTCTCCTCCATCCCCTTCTCCACAGCCAACGCCTCGGCCACCCCCTTCGCAGCCGCGTACTCCCGCACCTCCTGCGTGATCTTCATCGAGCAGAACTTCGGCCCGCACATCGAACAGAAGTGCGCCACCTTGCTCGAATCCTTCGGCAGCGTCTCGTCGTGGAATTCGCGCGCGGTATCGGGATCGAGCCCGAGGTTGAACTGGTCCTGCCAGCGAAACTCGAAGCGCGCCTTGCTCAGCGCATCGTCGCGCGACCGCGCTCCCGGATGTCCCTTCGCCACGTCCGCCGCATGCGCGGCGATCTTGTAGGCAATGATCCCCTGCTTCACGTCGTCGCGATCGGGCAGCCCCAGGTGCTCCTTCGGCGTCACGTAGCACAGCATCGCGGTGCCGGCCCAGCCGATCATCGCCGCGCCGATCGCGCTCGCGATGTGGTCGTAGCCGGGCGCGATGTCGATCGTCAGCGGGCCCAGGGTGTAGAACGGCGCCTCGTGGCAGTGCTTGAGCTGCTCGTCCATGTTCGACTGGATCATGTGCATCGGCACGTGGCCCGGGCCTTCGATCATGGTCTGCACGTCGTGCTTCCATGCGATCTGCGTGAGCTCGCCGAGGGTGCGCAGCTCGGCGAACTGCGCCTCGTCGTTGGCATCGGCGCCGCTGCCGGGGCGCAGGCCGTCGCCGAGCGAGAAGCTCACGTCGTAGGCCTTCATGATGTCGCAGATGTCCTCGAAGTGCGTGTAGAGGAAGCTCTCCTTGTGGTGCGCGATGCACCACTTCGCCATGATCGAGCCGCCGCGCGAGACGATGCCGGTCATGCGGTCGGCCGTCAGATGGATGAACGGCAGCCGCAGGCCGGCGTGGATGGTGAAGTAGTCGACGCCCTGCTCGGCCTGCTCGATCAGCGTGTCGCGGTAGATCTCCCAGGTCAGGTCCTCGGCCACGCCGCCGACCTTCTCGAGCGCCTGGTAGATCGGCACGGTGCCGATGGGCACGGGGCTGTTGCGCACGATCCAGTCGCGCGTGGTGTGGATGTTCTTGCCGGTCGACAGGTCCATCACGTTGTCGGCGCCCCAGCGGATCGCCCACACCAGCTTCTCCACTTCTTCCTCGATGCTCGAGGTCACGGCCGAGTTGCCGATGTTGGCGTTGATCTTCACCTTGAAGTTGCGCCCGATCGCCATCGGTTCCACCTCGGGGTGGTTGATGTTGGCGGGAATGATCGCGCGGCCGCGCGCCACCTCGTCGCGCACGAACTCGGGCGTGATGATGCGCGGGATGCTCGCGCCCATGGGGTTGCCGGCCACGCGCTTCGCGCGCTCCTCGTTGGCGAGGTACTCGGCCATCCACTCGCGCTTGCCGTTCTCGCGCAGCGCCACGTACTCCATCTCGGGCGTGACGATGCCGCGGCGCGCGTAGTGCATCTGCGTGACGTTGGCGCCCGACTTCGCGCGGCGCGGCGTGCGCTGCAGCGCCGAGGCACCGGCGCGCAGCTCGGCCAGGCGCTGGGCATCGCGGTCCTCGTTCTTCGCGCCGTCGTCGAGCGCATGGTGCGTGCGCCCCTCGTAGCTCTCGGTGTCGCCGCGCTCGGCGACCCAGGCACCGCGCACGTCGGGCAGGCCGCGGCGCACGTCGATCTCGACCTTCGGGTCGGTGTAGGGGCCCGAGGTGTCGTAGAGCGACACGGTCTCGCCGTTGGTGAGCTTCACGTCGCGCACCGGCACGAACAGGTCGGGCCTGCTGCCGGGGATGACGCACTTGTGCGACGCGGGGAAGGGCTCGCGCGTGAGCGAGAGCAGGGTGGTGAACTTGTCGGGGGCATTCATGCAGGGCACTCCTTGTGGATGGAAAGGGTGCTCCGCAATCGCTCGGTGGGCTGTGGGTGCCGTCTCGGGTGGAGGGACGGACCGAAGCCAGGGAGTGCAGCTCTTCTTACGCCGGTATGACCCGGATCAAGTTCGCGGGTCGGCAGCTTTGCCATCTCAGCACGCCACATGCGTGCACCCCGGAGCGGGGCCGATTGTGCGAGCGCCGGCCCTCGCCGTCAACCGCCCGCGTCAAGACGGCGCGCTTTCGCGCCGGGCTTCAGGCGCGCGCCTGCAGGTCGCCGTCGACGTAGTACCAGCGCGACAGGCCCTCGGCATCGGACTCGCGCACGAAGCGGCTGCGCTCGTGCAGCCGCGAGGCCGTGCCCGAGGCGCCGCGCTGGCGCGCGACGAACTCGACCTCGGCATGGTCGGCATCGCTCATCGAGCGGCCGCGCACGTCGAGCCCGAGCCAGCGCACGTCCGGCTCGAAATCGAGCGAGGCCGGCCGCGTGCTCGCGTGCCAGGTGCCGAGCAGGTACTCGGCACGCTCGCGCACGAAGGCCGTATAGCGCGAACGCATCAGCGATTCGGCATCGGGCGCGGGGGTGTGCTCGAAGTCGTCGAGGTAGCGGCCGCAGCACATCGCGTAGGCGATGGGCTTGTCGCGGCGGTCGGTGCGGCCGCAGGGGCAGGGTGCGGTGGAGGGATCGGGAACGCTGGGCATGGAGGCCCCTATTGGAACACCGTGCGGGCAGGGGCCTCCAGAGGGCAAGCCCTGGGGCCGCCGCGAGGGGGATCAGCGCGCCTCGGCCGGCCGCATGCTCTGCGCGATCGCCTCGCGCAGCGCCGGTGCGTCGGCCGGCTTGTAGATCAGCGCATAGCCCGCGCGCTCGACCTCGGCGCGGTTCGCGTGCGCGGTCTCGCCGGTGAGGATCACCACGTGGCGCGCCTTGCCCACCGCCTGCAGCGCCTGCGCGGCGGCCAGCCCCGAGAGCCCGCTGCCCAGGCGCAGGTCGCTGAGCATCAGGTCGAACACGCCGGCCTGCTGCAGCGCCTCGCGCGGATTGGCGGCCAGCGCCACCTCGTGGCCCCAGCCGCCGAGGAGCGAGCGCATGGCCTCGCGCACCGGCTGTTCGTCGTCGAGCACCAG
>NZ_JBZAYE010000780.1:0-3058 GCF_058244205.1 Variovorax sp. 20P10.2.4 | reverse complement strand
GAGACCGCCCTGGCCCTCGATGCCAACGCGCCGCGCACCCAGGCACTGGCGCTCGCGATCTCGCTGGCGGCCGACGACGAGGCACCGTCCCCCTCCCTTCCCTCCAGGAGCCCCTCACCGTGAAGCTGCTTCCACGCCCCTCGCGCGGGCTGGCCGCGCTGGCGCTCGCGCTCGGCTGCGCCGCCGCCCAGGCCGCGCCCGACTGCGACCGCTGCCAGGACCTGCCGCGGCTGTACCGCGAAATGCTCGAGCAGGAATTCCTGCGCGCCAAGTTCCAGACCTGGATCTCCCAGGCCTACTACCCCCTGAGCATCGATGCGATGCAGACACAGGCCACCAGCGCGCTCACCACGGCGATGCAAGGCAACCTGTACGGCGTGCTCGCGCCGCCGGCCAGCGACGCCGGCACGGCCGGGGCCGCGGCGCCCTCCTTCGGCACGGTGATCAGCGGCGGCAGCTGCCAGCTGGTGGAGTACGTTCCGCGCCCGGGCCAGTCGCCGACCACGCGGCCGGTGACCGAGCAGCAGATCCGGCAGAAGCTGTGCAAGCCGCTGGCCGAATTCACCATCGAGCACGAGAACACGCACATCAAGGCCTGTGCGGCCGCCTACAAGGCCGGCGACAAGTCGGTCGAGTCGGTCGAATGGTTCGTGCAGAGCGACGCCAAGGCCTACGACGCCGGCGTGCGCGTGCTGCGCGACCACATCGCGGCGCTGGCGCGCAAATGCCAGTGGGCCGGCTCGACCAACGTGCGCAAGCCCGACAACAGCATGGTGGTGCCGACGCCCGAGGAGATCGTCACCCTGACGAAGAACGTCAAGGCCAAGGGCAACGCGATGCGCCGCGCCACCCAGTGAGCCCCCATCCGGAGTCATCGCCATGAACGAAGCCCTGTTGCTGAGCGCCGCGCTGCTGATCGGCGGCCCGCGCACCGAGATTCCACCCGAGCAGGTGCTGCCGCGCTTCGAGGCTCAGTGCGTCGACGGCCGCTGGAACGCCGCCTGCCCCGGCCTGCGCGCCGAACTCGAACTGTCGCTCTACGGCGAACTGCAGATGCTGCAGTCGCGCGGCGAGATCGACCGCGAGGTGCTGCGCAGCGCCGCGCGCGCCCGCTTCCCCATGCTGGCCGAGATGGGCCTGCGCAGGCTGGGCAAGATCGGCTCGCCCGAGGACCGCGAGGCGGTGCTGGCCGCGCTCGACCACACCTCGCCCGGCGTGCGGGCGATCGCGCGCCAGATGCTCGAGGTGCAGGACGACCGCTTCCGCAAGGGCCTGGGACCGTGGATGCGCGCCGGCCAGCGCAACGGCTTCGGCGCGCTGGTGCCCGACGAGCAGCCCGATGCCACGCGGCTGGGCCTGGCCAGCGCCGTCGGCGCGAAGGATGCGGCCACGCTGCGCTGGCGCCCGTTCGCGAGCGACGCGCGCGAAGGCCGCGCGGTCTTCACCACGCGGCTGTCGCCCGAGCAGGTGCTGCAGCTGGTGGCCAAGGGCCAGAAGACCTTCGACGGCTCGCAGGTGCCGGGTCGCAAGCAGCAGGAGGCGGCGATGAAGTCGATGGATTCGATCAAGCAGGAGCTGCAGGCCGCGGCGGCGCGCGGCGACCTCAAGGCGCTGCAGGAACTCTCGCAGCGCGTGAACCAGCAGATGCAGGCGGTGGCGCCGCCGCCCGGCGCGACCTCGCTGCGCGCGGTGGCCGAGTTCAGCGCCGCGCCGGCGCAGGTGCGCTACGTGCAGCTGAACGCGCCGCTGCCGCCGAGGATCGACAAGGACGGCAAGCCGGGCAAGGTCGCCACCCGGCCGGTCACGGCCGCCGTGGCCCGCGACGAGGCCTTCGGCGGCGAGACCGTGCTGGTGATCCTCTATTGAACCCGCGTGCGGACCGTGCTCAAGCCGCCTTGTGGCTCTTGATCCAGCCCACGTACTTGTCCATCCAGCCCTGCAGGAACTTCTTCGAGCCTTCGTTGCCGATGTGGCCCTTGTCGTCGAACAGGTCGTCCTTGGTCTGCAGGAACACCTCGGGCGCGCCGAGCGTGGGCACGTCGAGGTAGGCCAGCACGTTGCGCAGGTGCTGCTGCGCCAGCGCGGTGCCGATGGCGCCGACCGAGATGCCGACCACGCCGGCCGGCTTGCCGGCCCAGGCGCTCTGGCCGTAGGGGCGCGAGGCATGGTCGATCGCGTTCTTCAGCACGCCGGGCACCGAGCGGTTGTATTCGGGCGTGACGAACAGCAGGCCGTCGGCCGCCGCGATCTCGGTCTTCAGGCGCTTGACCGACGCCGCCTGGTTGCCGTCCTCGTCCTGGTTGTACAGCGGCAGGTCGTCGATGCGCACGTGCTCGAAGGTGAAGTCCTCGGGCGCCAGCTTGGCCAGCGCGAGCGCCAGTTTCTGGTTGAACGAGTCCTTGCGCAGGCTGCCGACGATGACGGCGATCCGGGTCTGGGCCATGGGTGAAGCTCCTTGAATGAGAGAGTCGTAGTGATGGTTGTCGATTGACGCCCGCGATTATGCGAAGCGTTCAAGACCTTTTCCGGAAAAGTTCTTGGCCTCGGCGCCATCGGCACGCGCCCGCCGCAGCCACGCGTTCGCCAGCCGGTCGAGCCCGCTGCACAGCAGCCAGTAGATCGCGCCCACCAGCATGAAGATCTCGGCCGGATAGACCATGGTGCGCGCATTCACCTGCGCGGCCACGAACGACAGCTCGCCCACGCCGACGATGTAGGCCAGCGAACTGTCCTTCACCAGCGTAACCCACTGGTTGACGAACGAGGGCAGCATCATGCGCAGCGCCTGCGGCAGCACGATGACACGCAGCGTGCCCCAGCGCGTGAGCCCGAGCGACAGGCCCGCCGCCCATTGCCCGGCCCCCACGCCGCGGATGCCCGCGTGCACCGCGTGCGCGAGGTAGGCGCCGCCCACCAGCGACAGCGCGCACATCACCGACAGCACGCCCGGCACGCTGACGCCGAAGGCGAAGGGCAGCAGGAAGTAGGTCCAGAAGATCAGCATCAGCACCGGGATCGCGCGCAGGAAGCCCAGCACCAGCACCAGCAGCGCCTTGAG
>NZ_JBZAYE010000078.1:0-18960 GCF_058244205.1 Variovorax sp. 20P10.2.4 | reverse complement strand
CGCCGGCGCGAGCGGCGCGTCATGGCGCTTGACCCATTCGCGGTACTGGAAGCGGTCGGGCCGCGAGGCATCGGCCATCAGCGGCGGGCCCTCGTTGCGCAGCAGCACGCTGACCGAGCGCACCACGCCGCGCAGGCCCGACTGGCGCAGGATCTTCACGGCGCGGCGCGCGGTGCCGCCGAGGCCGCCGCCCTTGTAGAGGGCGTTGGGGATGAAGGCCAGGGCGCGCCAGAGGCGGTTGGGAGTGCTCATGGCCGAAGCTCCGGCAGCGGCCTCGGTGGCCAGGCCAGGCGGAAGTCTTCCGCCGCCAGGCTCAGGTTGGGGTTGTGCGCCGGATCCTGCTCGAGCAATGCGCCCCAGCGCGTCCTCATGTAGCCCTCCTCGCGCTCGACACGCTCGCGCTGGGCCGGGTCCTGGTCGCGCGGACGGGTCGCCGATTCATGGTGATAGAGCTCGGCATAGGGGGTCCACACGTTGCGATAGCCGGCCTCGCGCAGCCGCAGGCAGAAGTCGACGTCGTTGTACGACACCTTGAGCTTCGTTTCCTCGAGCCCGCCCACTTCCTGGTAGATCGCCTTGCGCACGACCAGGCAGGCCGCGGTCACGGCCACGAAGGACTGGACCAGTTGCGCGCGATTGAAGTAGCCGCCGTCGGCGCGCGCGAGGTGCTTGTGGGCATGTCCGGCGATGCCACCGAGGCCCAGCAGCACGCCGGCATGCTGCACCGTGTTGTCCGGGTAGAGCAGCTTGGCACCGACTGCCCCCACGCCGGGCTGCAGCGCGATGGCGACCATCTGCTCGAGCCAGTCGGCGGTGATGACCTCGATGTCGTTGTTGACCAGCGCGATCACGTCGCCGCTGGCCTGCGCGACCGCCGCGTTGTTGAGGGCCGAGTAGTTGAACGGGCCGTCGTCGCGGATCACCTGGAAGCCCGGCAGATGCCGCAGCTGTTCGAAGTAGCGCAGGGCCTCGGGGTCGGTCGATCCGTTGTCGACCAGCACGATCTCGTAGTCGGGGTAGCTCGAGCGCATGACGATGCTCTCGATGCATTGCCGCACCAGGCCCAGCGCGTCGCGCGTCGGGATGATCAGCGACACCCGGGGCCAGCGTTCGGGCGCCGCCAGGTGCATGCGATAGCCGTGGGGCGTGCTCTCGCTGCGCGCGGCGAGGCCGATGCGCGCGAAGTGCTCGTTCAGGGCCTGCTCTCCGGCCACCTCGGCATAGGGCTTGGCGCCGGCGGACTGCGCGGTGCTCTCGGCATGGGCACGCCAGTGGTACAGCACGTGCGGAAGATGCCGGATCTGCCGCGGCTCGACGCGCTCGATGCAGCGCAGCGCCAGATCGTAGTCCTGCGCGCCCTCGAAGCCCTTGCGGAAGCCGCCGACCTCGTCCACGAGCGCGCGCTGGTAGGCGCCCAGGTGGGAGAAGATGTTCTGCGAGCGGAACAGGTCGAGGTTCCAGTCGGGCTTGAAGTAGGGGTTGTAGCGGCGCCCCGAGGCATCGATCTTGTCCTCGTCCGAATAGATCATCCGGACATCGGGCCGGCTGCGGATCTCGTGGGCGACGCGCAGCAGCGCATCGGGGGCCAGCAGGTCGTCGTGGTCCATCAGCACCACCCAGTCGCCCTGGGCCAGGGCCAGCGCGCTGTTGGAGGCCTCGGAGATGTGGCCGTTGACCGGGCGGCGCACCCAGCGGATGCGGGCCTCCTCGCGCGCGCAGGCCTCCAGCAGCGCGACGACCTCGGGATCGGTCGAGGCGTCGTCGGCGATGCACAGCTCCCAGCGGCCGTAGCTCTGGGCCCGCACCGAGGCGATCGCCTCGCGCAGCCAGGCCGACCGCGGGTTGTAGGTCGGCATCAGCACCGAGATCAGCGGCGGCGCCTGCCAGCGGGCGGCCTCCTCGGCCAGCGCCTTCGATGCCGATGCGTTCAGCGCGGCGGTGCGGGCGATCCACTCGCCGTAGTCGCCGCCCTGGATATCGATCGGGACCGGCACGGTGCCCCGCAGCCGCTGCACCAGGCGACTGGCCCAACGCACCGGCGCCGTCAGGCGCCAGCTGGTGGAGCGCTCCATGGCCTGCACCTGGTGCTCGAGCGCGTACACGCGCGCCTGCAGCTGCGCCTTGTTCGGTTCGCCAGGACGTGGAGGGAGCCGATTCCCTTGCGGTGCGGCAGGCAGCGTTGGCCTCATAAAATAAGATCCGTCATCCCGAATGCTCGCATTGAGGCCTGGGCCCTGCGATGTCAATGCCGTTCGCGCTGGGCGCGGTGCGTCGTGGGAACGCCTCTCACGGCTTGGCCCGAGAGGGGCCGGTAAAATTATCGCTCCAATAAAGACAGGTCAAAAAACAATGCGGGTGCTTTCAACGATGCGCTGCGAAATCGGCGAGGGCGGCGTTGCCCGCTTCGCGCACATCCACGCTCACCTATGAGCCTGGTCCATTCCAATCTGCACAAGAGCGCCTGGGCCGACTGGTGGGAAGGCTCCCGCCGGGTCGACATCTGGTGGACCCTCGCCTGGTTCGACATCGTCCTGCGCTACCGCCGCTCGCTGCTCGGGCCGCTCTGGCTCACGCTGAGCATGGGCGTGATGATCGCGGGCATGGGTCCGCTGTACAGCGCGCTGTTCGGCACCGAGCTGTCGCGCTTCTTCCCCCACCTCGCGCTCGGCGTGATCTTCTGGGGCCTGTTCTCCAGCATCGTCACCGACGCCTGCCACACCTTCGTCAATTCCTCGCACTACCTGAAGCAGGGCTACTTCCCGATCACGCTGTTCGTGTGGCGCAGCCTCGGGCGCAACATCATCCAGTTCGCCCACCAGATCGTGCTGTACGTACCGGTGGCGTTGTGGGCCGGCATCTCGCTGTCGTGGCACGTGCTGCTGTTCTTCCCCGCCTTCCTGCTGCTGCTCGTGAATGCCCATGCCATCGGCCTGGTGCTGGGCCTGATCTGCACGCGCTTTCGCGACATCACGCAGATCGTCACCAGCTTCATGCAGATGCTGATGTTCCTGACGCCGGTGTTCTGGCTGCCCGAGAACCTGCCGGGCCGCGCCCGCTACGTGCTGTGGAATCCGCTGGCACAGATGCTCGACCTGCTGCGCACCCCGCTGATGGGCGGCGTGGCCAGCCTGCACGACTGGCTCGGCATCCTTTGCTGGACGGTCGCCACCATCGTCGGCGCCAGCCTGTTGTTCGTGAAGTACCGACGCCGCGTCGTCTATTGGCTCTGATCGCCCATGGCACTGATTTCTCTCCAGAACGTATCCGTCAGCTTCCCGATCTACGGCGCGGGCGCCAGCTCGCTGCGCAGCACGCTGGCCGCGTCGGTGACCGGCGGCCGCCTCGGCAAAGAGACCGGCGTGACGGTCGTGCAGGCGCTGCGCGACGTCAGCTTCGAACTGCGCAGCGGCGACCGGCTGGGCCTGGTCGGCCACAACGGCGCGGGCAAGTCGACCCTGCTGCGCACCCTCGCGGGCGTCTACGAACCGACCTCGGGCTCGTTCACGCGCCAGGGCACCGTCTCCAGCCTGATCGATCCGGTGCTCGGCATCGAGGTCGATGCCACGGGCATCGAGAACATCATGCTGCGCGGCCTCGTGATGGGCATGAGCCGCAAGCAGGTGGACAAGCTGACGCAGGACATCTGCGAGTTCAGCGGCCTCGGCGAGTACGTGAACATGCCGGTGCGTACCTACTCCACCGGCATGCTGATGCGGCTGGCGTTCTCGATCTCGACCAGCATCCAGTCCGACATCCTGCTGATGGACGAATGGCTGTCGGTCGGCGATGCGGAATTCACCGAGAAGGCCGAGAAGCGCATGCGTGAGGTGGTGACCAACTCGGGCATCCTGGTGCTGGCGTCCCATTCGCCCGATCTGATTGCCAAGGAATGCAATCGCGTGATCCATCTGGAGCACGGGCGGATCGTCGAGCAATAAGGCTCCACCCACTGCGGCGACACCGCTCGCCGCACCTCTTCGCGGACGCTGGCTGAGAGGAATCTCACCAAACTTACGCAACCGCCAGGCAGTAGTTGGCGGTTTACATTTACTTTACATGGACAATACGCGCCTTGATTTAGGGGACGCGTTAACACGATGCTAAGAAAAATGGGTGAGCTTGCCTACTGGCGGAAGGGCGAGGAGAGCCAGAATTTCGGCGACTACCTGAACGAGTATCTGGCAGGTCATCTCTTTCTTTCCCCGGCACGCGATGCGACCCAGATCCGCCTGATCGGCAGCTTCCTGGGCGACCAGATCATCGAAGAGGCGGAGAAGACGGCCCACGAAGTGGGCGGCGGGCGCCTCGGCAGCCGCTTCCTGGCATGGGGCGGCGGCATTCGCGAGACTGGTGGCGTGAGCGCGCGCAATCGCGCCAAGGTGGAGATCCTGTCGGTGCGCGGACCGCTGTCCGCGAGCGAACTGCAGCTCGACGCGACGACGCCCCAGGGCGATCCGGCCTTCCTGCTGCCGGCGCTCCACAGCCCGCGCATGCAGCCGCACTACCGCGACAAGACCCTCTGCATCCCCCATTTCAACGATCGCCGCAGCGATGCGGAATTGCTGGCCATCTCCAAGGCGGATCTGGTGCTGCGTCCCGGCATCGAGGCGACGGACGAAGCGGTCGAATCCTTCATCGATGCGCTGTGTTCCGCGCGCTTCGTGCTGTCGGCCTCGCTGCACGGCGCGATCGTCGCGGCCGCCTATGGGCGGCCGTTCGCGCCATGGAATCCCGATTTCGTCGATCTGCCGGCGAAATGGCAGGACTTCGCGCAAGGGGTAGGCATTCCCGCTACCTTCGTGGCGAATGTCGAAGAAGGTATTCAGCACTACGCGGCCCAGATCGCGCCGAAGCTCCGGCGGCCTTCGCTGTGGGAGGCGCTGGCACGCGCGCCCTACGTGCCGAGTCCGGAAGCGATCCTGAAGATCCTGCGGCATGAGCTGCGCGCGGCCGATGGCCGGCCGGCCGACGCGGTCCTGCAGGAGAAGATCGCGCTGTTCGAAGCGTCGAGGTCCCATTTCGCGGCCATCGCGCAGGAGTCCAGGACGCTGGTCGATGCAGCCTGGCAGCGCGAGGACGCCGCGCAGGCGCGCATCGCCGAGCACGGCGCGGGCCTCGAGAAACTCCAGGCCCAGGTCGAGACGCTGCTGAGCCAGATCGAAGCGGCCCGGACGCATGCCACCCAGTCCGACGCGCACCTCGCGGAGCGCGAGGAAACCATCGCACGGCTCAGGAAGCAGGCCGATGCCCAGTCGAAGCAGTCGGATGCCGCCAGGGAGCGCGCCACCCGGCTGGGCATCCGCGTCGAGGAGCTGCAAAGGGAAGTCGACATGGCACGCCACCAGGTCGGCGCGGTGCAGGCCGCTTTCGAGGAGATGCGGCGCTCGAGTTCATGGCGGCTCACCCGCCCCCTGCGCGCGCTGGCCGACTTGCTCAAGATCCCGCTGCGGGCCATCGGCCGCACGGGCCTGCTGTTTCGCGCGATGCTGGGATTGCTGCTGCTGCTGCCCGCGTCGGTGTATTGCGGCGGCTTCGGGGCCGTGTTCCGGGCCTATCGCAGGACCCCGGCCTTCGCGGCCACCGTCTTCGATGCCCACCAGGAGATCCGCCAGCGCCTCATGGCCAAGCCCCGCTGGTGGCGGCGCATCGTCATGCTGAGCTACACGCTCGCCCACCGCGTCTATCTCGCCGGCAGCGTGGGCCGCGTGGTGGGCAGCGCGCTGCGCATGCTTCGCTCCGAAGGCCTGAGCGGCCTGCGCGCCAGCCTGGCGCGCACGGGCCCCGGCGGCGGACCCGACGGCTTCGAGCGGCGCATCCTCGTGCTCGACTACCGCATCCCCCGCGGCGATACCTCGGCCGGGGAACTCGCCACCGTGGGCATCCTGCGGGACCTGGTGGCGCTCGGCTACGAAGTGGTGTTCGCGCCGAACGACATGACGCCGTCGCCGCGCTACGAGAAGGAACTCGAGAGCTTCGGCGTCACGGTGATCACGCGCCAGGCGGGCTTCCAGTACACCGGCCACTACATCGAACGGCATGGCGCGAGCTTCGGCGTCTTCTACGTCATGCGCTTCGACGTGGCCGAGAACGCGCTGCCCTCGATCCGCAAGACCGCGCCGCATGCGCGCGTGATCTTCCATGCGCCCGACCTGTACTTCCTGCGCGAGATGCGCGAGGCGCGGCTGCTCGACGATCCGGCCGCCGTCGCGCGCGCCGAAGCGACGCGGCAACGCGAGGTCGCGATGATGCGCGCCGCCGATCACGTCGTGCTGGTGAGCCCCGCGGAAGTGCCCTTCCTGCGCGAGGAGCTGGGCGCAGAGAAGCCGATCACCGTGTTCCCGGTGCTGTACGCGCCGGTCGCGCCGCGGCCCGCCGGGTTCGCCGCGCGGCGCGACATCTTCTTCCTGGGCGGCTTCGGCCACGCGCCCAACGTCTCCGCGGTGCAATGGTTCGCCAAGGAGATTTGGCCCGCGGTTCGCGCGGCGCTGCCCGAGGTCGAGTTCCACGTCGTCGGCGCTGAAGTGCCCGAGAGCATCCAGGCCCTCGAAGCCATTCCGGGCATCAAGATCAGGGGCTTCGTTCCCGACCTGGAGCCGGTGCTCCAGGGCTACCGTGTCGGCGTGGCGCCGCTGCTCTTCGGCGCGGGCATCAAGGGCAAGGTGGCGATGACGCTGGGCGCGGGCATCCCCTGCGTGGGCACACGGATCGCCGCCGAAGGCATGGGCATCCAGAGCGGCGTCCATTCGATCATCGAGGACGAACCGGACAAGTTCGCCGCTGCCGTGGTCGCGCTCTACCAGGACGAGGCGCTGTGGCAGCGCCTGTCGCGCAACGGGCAGGCGCTGGTCGAGGAACGCTTCGGCGAAGTGGCCAACCGCAGCGCGCTGCTCAGAGTCCTCAACGACGCGCGCGGACTGCCGCTGTCGCTGTTCCGATCGTTCTGCGCGCAGGACCGGCCTTTCGCCGTTCCGCAGCCGGCGGCGGACGTGCCGGTCAACGTCTCGATCATCGTTCCGGTCTACAACAAGTGGGCGCTGACCCGGGCCTGCCTGGCCTCGATCGCCTACACCAACGCAGGCGTGGGCATCAGCTACGAAGTGATCCTGGCCGACGACAGTTCCAGCGACGAGACGCTGCGCGCGCAGGAACTGGTGCCGGGCTTGCGCATCGCAAGAACGCCGCAGAACATGGGCTTCCTGCGCAACTGCAATCACGCGGCCAAGCTCGCGCGCGGCCGCCACATCCTGCTGCTCAACAACGACACCGTCGTGCTGCCGGGCTGGCTGGACGCGATGCACCGCACGCTGGAGGGCGACGATTCGATCGCCATCGTCGGCTCGAAGCTGCTCTACCCGAACGGCCGCATCCAGGAAGCCGGCGGCGGCATGCTGGCGAATGCCGACGGCGTGAGCATCGGCCGCTGGCTCTACCGCCAGGGCCTGCCCATGCCGGTGCCGCGCGACGAGCCGGTGTTCAACTTCGAACGCGAGACCGACTACCTGACCGGCGCCTCGATCCTGATCCGCGGCAGCTTCTGGCGTGCAACCGGCGGCTTCGACGAACGCTTCGGCAATGCCTATTGCGAGGACTCCGACCTCGCCATGCAGGCGCGCGCGCGCGGCCTGCGCGTGGTCTATCAGCCGGCGTCGGAGCTGGTGCATCTGGAACACCAGAGCTATGCGGACGAGGTCGATGCCGACCACATCGAACTGCAGCGGCGCAACAAGGCCGTGCTGGTCGAGAAATGGCACGACGTGCTGCTGCGCGATCATCTGCCCGCCGGTACGCAATGGCAGCAGGTGGCGGCCCGCGGCGAACGCTCGATTCCCCCCGCGGTGCAGGCACGCCGTGCCGCCTCCGAGTCGCGCAACATCCTGTACTTCAGCCCCTTCCCCTCGCATCCGAGCAATCACGGCAACCAAGCGACGATCCAGCAGTTCGCGCGCCAGTTCCAGCGTTCGGGCCACAAGGTGCATTTCGCGCTGCTCCAGAGCAACATGTACGACCTCGAGGCCGAGCAGTCCATGCGTGCCGAGTGGGACAGCTTCGACATCCTGCCGAACGCGCATCCGCTGGGCGCCGACGGATCGGCGATCCCCTTCGACGGCTGGTACGAGGACGGCCTCGGCGAGGCCGTGCGCGCGCTGTGCGCGCGCTACGACATCGACGTCGTGTTCTGCTCCTATGTGTTCCAGTCGAAGATGCTCGACTACATCCCCTCGTACATCCTGCGGGTCATCGACACGCACGACAAGATGGGCGGGCGCTACGAGATGCTCCAGCAGCGCGGCCTGCCGCTGGAGTTCTTCTCCTGCACCCCCGAGGAAGAAGGCGCCTACCTGCGGCGCGCCGACGTCGTGGTCGCGCGGCGACAGGAAGAGGCCGACTACTTCGACAGCGTGAGCGGCGCCGGCTCGGCGATCGTGGTGCCGCACTTCGAAGCCCCGCACTTCGTGCGGCGCGCCTTCACGGACCTGCGCCAGGTCGGGATCGTGGCCAGCGCCAACCGGATCAACCTGGAGATCGTGCGCGACTGCCTGCAGTCGATCGACCGCCAGGTCGGCACGGGCCACTGCCCCTTCCTGGTCCTCGTCGCGGGACAGGTCAAGGCGCTGATTCCGACGCTGCCCGCCCACGAGGCCGCGCTGTTCGACCGCCCCTGGGTCCGGCTGCTGGGATTCGTCGACGACATCCAGGAGTTCTACGAATCGGTGGACGTGGTGATCTCGCCCGTGACCATGGGCACCGGCATCAACGTCAAGACGGTGCAGGCGATCGCCTACGGCATGCCGCTGCTGACCACCGAGTGGGGCAGCAAGGGCGTCGACACCACGGAACCGCTGCACAAGCTGGCATCGCTCGACGACCTGGTGCGCACGCTGCTCCAGCTGGTCGAGCAGCCGGCGGAGCTGGAGCGTCTGGCTGCCGTCAGCCGCGGCCTGTATCAACAGTTCTTCGACACCAGCGTGACGGCGCTGCAGGCACTGGTACAGCGCGTACCGATGTCGGCGGCCGGGCACGCAGCGGCGTTCCAGGATGGTGCCCCCCGGGGCGATACCATCTGAAGCGCTGCGCCCCGAAGCCGCCCAGCCCAGAAAACCACGAGGAAACCAGGTGAAAACTATTCGAGCAAGAGCGCCGCTTCGGCTCGGCCTCGCCGGGGGCGGGACCGATGTCTCGCCCTACTGCGACGTGCACGGCGGCTGCGTTCTCAACGCTACCATCGACCGCTATGCCTACGCGGTCATCCAGCCGCTGGAGGAATCCGCGGTCCGCTTCGTCGCGTCGGACAAGCAGGACAAGGAAAGCTGGGGCCTGGTGCCGCACATTGCACTGAACGGCGGCCTCGACCTGCACAAGGCGGTCTACAACCACTTCGTGGCGAACTACAACGGCGGCCAGCCGATCGCGATCCAGCTCAGCACCTTCTGCGACGCGCCGGTCGGGTCTGGCCTGGGCTCGTCCTCCACCCTGGTGGTGGCGATGATCGAGGCCTTCGTGGAGCTGCTCAATCTGCCGCTGGACGACTACATGGTCGCCCACCTGGCCTACAAGATCGAGCGCGTGGACTGCGGGCTGCAGGGCGGCCGCCAGGACCAGTATTCCGCCACCTTCGGCGGCTTCAACTTCATGGAGTTCTACGCCGACGAGCGCGCGCTGGTGAATCCGCTGCGCATCCGCAGCTCGATCATCTGCGAGCTCGAGGCTTCGCTGGTCCTGTTCTTCACCGGCGTCTCGCGCGAGTCCGCGAAGATCATCGCGGACCAGAGCGGCAACCTCAAGAGCGGCGCGACCGATGCGCTGGAGGCGATGCACGGCATCAAGCGCGAGGCGCTGGCGATGAAGGACTGCCTGCTGCGCGGCGATTTCACCGGCCTGGTGGAATCCATGCGCCTGGGATGGGAGAACAAGAAGCGCTCGGCAAAGACCGTTTCGAACGCGCACATCGACGAGATCTACGAGGCGGCGACGGCGGCTGGCGCACTGGCCGGCAAGGTGTCGGGCGCCGGTGGAGGCGGGTTCATGCTCTTCTTCGTCCCCAACGAACAGCGCATGGACGTGATTCGCGCACTGGACCGGTTCAACGGTCAAATCAGCAACTGCCACTTCACCAAGAACGGAGCGCAAGCATGGAGAATCTGACCCCCTCCTCCTACATCTCGGCCCAGATCGCCGAGGCCCAGCGAGTCATGACCGCGATGGCGGCCGACGCGACGCTGCAGGCAACGCTGGCCGCCACCGCCGAGGCCTGCATCGCCGCGCTGCGCAATGGCCGCAAGATCCTGCTCGCCGGCAATGGCGGCAGCGCCGCCGACGCGCAGCACATCGCCGGCGAATTCGTCAGCCGCTTCGCCTTCGACCGACCCGGCCTGCCGGCGATCGCACTGACCACCGACACCTCCATCCTGACGGCCATCGGCAACGACTACGGCTACGAGAAGCTGTTCTCGCGCCAGATCCAGGCGCTGGGCCAGGCAGGCGACATCTTCATCGGCTACTCGACCTCGGGACGCTCGCCCAACGTGCTGGCGGCCTTCACGGAAGCGCGCGCGCGCGGCATGCTGTGCGTCGGCCTCACCGGCAACCGTGGCGGCCCGATGCTCGAGCTCTGCGACTTCGTGCTGGCGACGCCCTCGGCCGACACGCCGAAGATCCAGGAAGGCCATCTGGTGATCGGCCACATCCTGTGCGGCCTGGTCGAACGCGCCATCTTCACGCCGCCGAATTGATGGAAGCCATCGTCCTGGCGGGCGGGTTCGGCACCCGCCTGCGCTCGGAGGTTCCCGATCTGCCCAAGGCCATGGCCCCCGTGGCCGGCCGCCCGTTCCTGGAGATCCTGCTGGACGGGCTGGCGCGCCAGGGCTTCTCGCGCATCGTGCTGTCGCTGGGCTACATGGCCCCGACCATCATGAGCCACTTCGGAGCGAGCTACCGCGGCATGGCGCTTCGCTTCGTCGTCGAGGAACAGCCGCTGGGCACGGGCGGCGCGATCCGCCTGGCGATGACCGAGGTCGCCGACGACCACGTCTTCGTCTTCAACGGCGACACCTTCCTCGACCTGGACTGCGCGGCGCTGGAGGCCTTCTGGCAGCAGCATCGCAAGCCCGTCATCGTGGGACGCCCGGTCGCCGACGTGAGCCGCTACGGCCGGCTCGTGGTGTCGGACGATCGCGTCGTGGGCTTCGCCGAGAAGGGCAGCCCGGGCGCCGGCCTGATCAATGCCGGCTGCTATGTCTTCCCCACCTCGCAGTTCGACGACCGTGCGCTGCATGCCGCGTTCTCGCTCGAGCAGGACTTCCTCGCGCGGGCGGTTCCCGCGACGGACATCCGGGTCTTTCCGTGCGAAGGACAGTTCATCGACATCGGCGTTCCCGAGGACTATCGGCGGGCACAGGTCGAGCTGGCGATGCGATGACGGGGCGCCGCGCGCTTTTTCTCGACCGCGACGGTGTCGTCAACGTCGAGAAGAACTACCTCCATCGCCAGGAGGACGTCGAATTCGTCGACGGCATCTTCGAACTCGTGCGCACCGCCAATGCCGCGGGCTTCCTGGTCGTCGTCGTGACGAACCAGGCCGGCATCGGGCGCGGCTATTACACCGAGGCAGACTTCCACGCGCTGTCGGCCTGGATGTCGGCGCAGTTCCTCGCCCAGGGCGCGCGCATCGACGGCGTCTACTTCTGCCCGCACCACCCGGTGCATGGCATCGGCCCCTATCGGCGCGACTGCGATTCGCGCAAGCCGGCCCCCGGCATGCTGCTGCGCGCGGCGCGCGAACTGGGCATCGATCTCTCGGCGTCCGTGATGGTCGGCGACCGCATCACCGACATGCAGGCGGCCCGCGCCGCGGGCGTTCCCGTGCGTTTCCTGCTGGCCGGCAACGAAGAGGCGGCGGACCTGGCGCAGCTCGATGGCGCCCGCGTCATTGCGTCGCTGTCCGGCGCCCTGGCCTCGCTCGACGGCTGAGCCGGCGCCAGCGGGTACGCGTGCGCCAGAACGCACGCGCGCTGGCTACGAACCCTTCGAGCCGCGGAGCACGCGGACCAGCGGCGACAGGATGGCGCGAACGCCACCCGCGAGGCCGGGATGCCGGGTACCGAACCGCCGCACCGGCCCGCTCACCCGCCAGTAGGCGCTGCCCGTGACGGCTTGGTAGAGCGTCGTGACGTGCGCGGCCTGGCGTTGGGCCTCCAGCTTCTCCGCTTCGCATTGCGCCAGTCGCTCGCGCTCGATCTGCAGCTGTGCCTGGCCTTGGTCGCGCGCCTCCTGCACGGCGGCATCGCGCTTGCGCGCATAGGTGGAGCGCGCCTGCGTCAGACGCTCCTCGATGGCCGGGTTGGTGGTGCGGTAGTAGCGGTCGCTGCTGTAGAGGCAATCGGGGTAGCGGAACAGCGGCTCGTCCGAGGTCTTGCGGGCCTGGACCAGGATGGTGTCGCCGAACAGCGAGGCATCGATCGACAGCATGGCACCGACTTCGAAGATGTCGGTCACGTGCTCGGGCTCCGCGAAAGCGCAGATGGTGCGGAACGCGACATCGGTGAGCCCCGCGCTGCGCAACGCCATCTTGAAGAAGATGGGCGTGTATTCGAACGAATGCCGGGGTTCGTGCCCGAGGTCCGGATGGAAGAACCAGTAGACCCAGGGCGGTGCCCCCGCGATGAATTCCCGCAGCGTCTTGTACGAGGCCGAATTCGGCACCGAGGTCACGAGGATGGAGTCGCGATGCATGCAACGCGTGACGTTGAGCAGCACGCCGGACGGGTCTTGGTCCACGTGCTCCAGCGTCTCGAAGAAGAGCACCGTGTCGAAGGTGGCATCGAGCGGCCACTGTGCCTGGGTGATGTTGAAGTTGTAGCTCTTCAACTCCAGACGGCGCCCTTCCATCTCGATGCTGCGCGTCAGGATGGGCTGGTCGATGTCGGGCCGCATCTCGATGCCCTCGACGCGCGCATAGCCCAGGTAATGCCAGGCCCAGAAGGCCATGTAGCCATAGCAGCCGATATCGAGGCACGACGCATCCGGCGATTCGGCATACGGAATCATCGTGAGCGACAGCGACAGCCGACGGCGATGCGCCGTCAGATAGAGAAATTCGGTGGCCGACCCGGTCCTACGCACATGCTCGATGGTGGTGTCGAGGATGTTCTCGGCCTCGGCGATCGACAGGTAGCGGCCCTCTTTCGGGGTGTCGGGCGTGGATTTCAGATCCGAAATGACTTCTCGAATCAATTCCTGCTGATCCATCTTCTGGGGCTCTCCGGCTGCGCGGCTTGTCGGCGCGTTCTAGGGGGAAGTGGGGTGCCGATTCTCGACACCGGCACGCCTTGGTGGCGTGCTCGATGCCGTCGATCCATCGTGCGGGGAGTCATCGAGGAAGTGTTACCTCAATGCAAACAAATACTAACATCGACCTATGAAATGTCGATGAAGCGATCGCTTTCGGGGGGCGCTGCGGCTGGATATTGCGCAGGCTGCGCGCAGCGGTCATGAAGCGACCGTCCGCGAGCGGCGTCGGGATCGGCGGCCACAAGGGGGGCCGCGCCGATGCCCGCGCCGGGGTTCGAGATTGTCAGTCGAACACTTCGGCGCCGGCGAAGCTGGCGCCGGCCTGGTCCTTGCCGGAGAGCTGCGGAGCGCTTCCGGTCGCGGGCCACGCGATCGCCAGTTCGGCGTCGTCCCACTTGATGCAGCGCTCATGCGCCGGCGCGTAGTAGTCGGTCGTCTTGTACAGAAACTCCGCCACCTCCGTCAGCACCAGGAACCCGTGCGCGAAACCTTCAGGCACCCACATCTGCTTGTGGTTCTGCTCGCTGAGCTCCTCGCCCACCCACTGGCCGAAGGTCGGCGACGACCTGCGGATGTCCACCGCCACGTCGAACACCGCGCCACGCGTGCAGCGCACCAGCTTTCCCTGCGGCTGCTGGATCTGGTAGTGCAGCCCGCGCAGCACGCCTTGGACCGAGCGCGAATGGTTGTCCTGCACGAACTCGACGTGGCGCCCCACGGCCTCGTCGAAGGCCTTGCCGTTGAAGCTCTCGAAGAAGAAGCCGCGCGAGTCGCCGAACACCTTCGGCTCGATGACCAGCACTTCGGGAATGGCGGTGGGGATGACTTTCACGGCCGTCCCTCTTCCTTCAAGAGGCGCTGCAGGTATTTGCCATAACCGCTCTTGGCCAAAGGCGCGGCCAGCTTCTCGAGCTGCGCGCCATCGATGAACCCGTTGCGCCAGGCGATCTCCTCGGGACACGCGATCTTCAGGCCCTGGCGATTTTCGAGCGTGGCGATGAACTGGCCGGCCTCGAGCAGGCTCTCGTGCGTGCCGGTGTCGAGCCACGCATAGCCGCGCTGCATGATCTGCACGTTGAGCTGGCCGAGGTCGAGGTAGGCCTGGTTGACCGCGGTGATCTCGAGTTCGCCGCGCGCGCTGGGCTTGACGGCCTTGGCGATGTCGACGACCTGGTTGTCGTAGAAGTAGAGCCCCGTCACGGCATAGCTGCTCTTGGGCTCGAGCGGCTTCTCCTCGATGCTGCTGGCCTTGCCCTGCGCATCGAAGGCCACCACGCCGTAGCGCTCGGGGTCGTGTACGTGATACGCGAAGACGGTCGCGCCCTTGTCCTGCGCATCGGCGTCGGACAGCAGGTGCACGAAGTCGTGGCCGTAGTAGATGTTGTCGCCCAGCACCAGCGCGCTCGGCGAGTTGCCGACGAACTTGTCGCCGATGATGAAGGCCTGCGCCAACCCGTCGGGACTGGGCTGCACGGCGTACTGCAGGTTCAGGCCCCACTGGCTGCCGTCGCCCAGCAGCTGCTGGAAACGCGGCGTGTCCTGCGGCGTGCTGATGACGAGGATGTCGCGCATGCCGCCGAGCATCAGCGTGCTCAGCGGGTAATAGATCATGGGCTTGTCGTACACCGGCAGCAGCTGCTTGCTGATCGCGAGCGTGGCCGGATGCAGCCGCGTGCCCGAGCCGCCGGCCAGGATGATGCCTTTGCGCTGCGTCGTCTGGATGGTCATCGTTGGTGTCTCTTCTCTTCGGATGTCGTGTTCGGCACGGATGCCGGACTCAGAGGATCTCGCGCAGCATGCGCGCGACGCCGTTCTGCCACGGCGGCAGCACCAGCCCGAAGGCGGCCTGCAGCTTCGAGGTGTCGAGGCGCGAGTTGTGTGGCCGGGTGGCCGGCGTGGGAAAGGCGCTGGTCGGCACGGCCTCGACCTGCTGCGGCCCGGCCTTGAGCTCGACGCCGGCCTGCTGCGCGAGTTCGAGCACGTAGCGCGCATAGCCATGCCAGGTGGTCTCGCCGCCCGCGATCGCGTGATAGAGCCCGGCCTTGGACGGGTCCTGCAAGGTGGCGCGAATGGCATGGGCCGTGATGTCGGCCAGCAGCTCCGCGCCGGTGGGTGCGCCGAACTGGTCGTCGATGACGGTCAGCTTGTCGCGCTCCCTGGCCAGCCGCAGCATGGTCTTGGCGAAGTTGCCGCCGCGCGCCGCATAGACCCAGCTGGTGCGAAAGATCAGGTGCTTCGCGCAGTGCTGCGCCACCAGTTGCTCGCCTTCGAGCTTGGTGCGGCCGTAGACGCTCAGCGGCCCGGTCGCATCGGTTTCCTTCCAGGGCTTGCTGCCGCTGCCGTCGAAGACATAGTCGGTCGAGTAGTGGACCATCAGCGCGCCGATCTCCTGCGCGGCCTGCGCCACCACGCCGGGCGAGGTGGCATTGAGCTTGCGCGCGAACTCGGGCTCGCTCTCGGCCTTGTCGACGGCGGTGTAGGCGGCGGCATTGACGATCACGTCGGGGCGCACCTGCCGCACGGTGTCGGCCAGCTGTTCGGGCCGGCTGAAGTCGGCGTGGAAGTCGGTACTGTCGAAATCGAGCGCGACCAGCTCGCCCAGCGGCGCGAGGCTGCGCTGCAATTCCCAGCCGACCTGCCCGCCCTTGCCCAGCAGCAGCAGCTTCATGCGGGGGCCTTCGCGTCGTACTGCTTCTCGACCCAGGCGCGGTAGGCGCCGCTTTGCACGTTGCGCACCCAGTCGCCGTTGGCGAGGTACCACTCGACCGTCTTGCGGATGCCGGTGTCGAAGGTCTCGGCCGGCTTCCAGCCGAGCTCGCGCTCTAGCTTGCGCGCGTCGATGGCATAGCGGCGGTCATGGCCGGGGCGGTCGGTGACGTAGCTGATCTGCTCGGCATAGCCCTTGCCGTCGGCGCGCGGACGCAACTCGTCGAGCAGCGCGCACACGGTCTTCACGATCTCGATGTTCGGCTTCTCGTTCCAGCCACCCACGTTGTAGGTCTCGCCGAGCCTGCCCGCTTCGAGCACGCGACGGATCGCGCTGCAGTGGTCTTTGACGTAGAGCCAGTCGCGCACCTGCATGCCGTCGCCATACACGGGCAGCGGCTTGCCGGCCAGCGCGTTGACGATCATCAGCGGGATCAGCTTCTCGGGGAAATGGAAGGGGCCGTAGTTGTTCGAGCAGTTGGTGGTGAGCACCGGCAGGCCGTAGGTGTGGTGCCAGGCGCGCACGAGGTGATCGCTGGCGGCCTTGCTGGCCGAGTACGGGCTGTTGGGCTCGTACTTGTTCTCCTCGGTGAAGGCCGGGTCGGTCTTCGAGAGCGAGCCGTAGACCTCGTCGGTCGACACGTGCAGGAAGCGGAAGGCCGCCTTCTGGTCGATCGGCAGCGCGTTCCAGTAACCACGCACCGACTCGAGCAGGCGGAAGGTGCCGAGCACGTTGGTCTGCACGAAATCCTCGGGGCCGTGGATCGAGCGGTCCACGTGCGATTCGGCCGCGAAATTGACCACCGCGCGCGGTTTGTGCTCGGCCAGCAGGCGGTCGAGCAGCGCGCTGTCGCCGATGTCGCCCTGAACGAAGATGTGGCGCGGATTGCCCTTGAGCGAAGCCAGGGTCTCGAGATTGCCGGCGTAGGTGAGCTTGTCGAGGTTCACGACCGGTTCGTCGCCTTGCGCGATCCAGTCGAGGACGAAATTGGCGCCGATGAAGCCGGCGCCGCCGGTAACCAGGATCATGGAGTCCTCTGTGCTGTGAATTGGAGTGCCGCTTGGTCGAAAGCCGCGCTGGCGCGGCAACTGCGGATTATCCCATCTGCCTGCAAGGCCGAATCCCGGGGTTGGCCGGTGCCCGCGGCCCGCCTACAATCGCCACCCATTGCAGGAGAGCGGGCCGCATGCATCGCGCAGGCAGCCCCACCGAAGGCGCAAACTCCCATAAACGCTCAGGTCGGCTCCACGCTTCGCGCGGGGCCTGTACTGCAACCACTGAAACGCCGTCTGGAGAGCCAGCACATCGCCCATCGCGGCCGTGCTGCGCCGAAGGAGCAAGTCCGCTGCGAGGTGCAGCGGATGAAACTCTCAGGTACCGAGGACAGGGGGAGCGGCAATTGGACGGCCGTCCGGTTGCGCGCTATCTATTCAGTAGCACGACCTTCACGCCGTTCAAGCGCTTCGACCTCGAAAGGTACTTGAAATGCGCGTGATCGTATTGGGCGCCGGCCTGCTCGGCGTGACCTCGGCCTACTACCTCCAGCAACTCGGCCACGACGTGACCGTGATCGACCGGCAGGCCACGCCGGCCGCCGAAACCAGCTTCGCCAACGGCGGCCAGATCTCGGTGAGCCACGCCGAGCCTTGGGCCAATCCCAGCGCGCCGCTCAAGGTGCTGCAGTGGCTGGGCAAGGAAGACGCCCCGCTGCTGTTCCGCATCCGCGCCGACATGCGCCAGTGGCTCTGGGGCCTGCAGTTCCTGCGCGAGTGCACGCCCGCGCGCACGCGCCACAACATCGAGCAGATCGTGCGCCTGGGCACCTACAGCCGCGACACGCTGCAGCAGTTGCGCCGCGACACCGGCATCCGCTACGACGAGCGCACGCAGGGCATCCTGCACTTCTACACGACGCAAAAGGAGTTCGACGGTGCCCTCGCGCCCGCCGAACAGATGCGCGCGCTGGGCTGCGAGCGCCAGGTGATCTCGGCCGACGAGGCCGTGAAGCTCGAGCCCGCGCTGGCCCACATCCGGCCGCAACTGGCCGGCGCCACCTACACGGCCGAGGACGAATCGGGCGACGCCAACCGCTTCGCGCGCGAACTCGCGCGGCTCGCGGCCGAGGCCGGCGTGAAGTTCCTGATGAGCCACACCGTCACCGCGCTGCGCGAGGTGGGCGGCGCGATCGACCACGTCGAGGTCACCGATGCCGAGGGCCGCTTCCAGCGCATCCGCGGCGATGCCTTCGTGATGGCGATGGGTTCGCTGAGCCCGTTGCTGGCGGCACCGCTGGGCATCCGGCTGCCGATCTATCCGGCCAAGGGCTATTCGGTCACGCTGCCGGTCAAGGACGCAAGCAAGGCCTACAAGGTCTCGCTGACCGACGACGAATACAAGCTGGTGTTCTCGCGCTACACCTCGGAGTCGGGCGACCGCATGCGCATCGCCGGCACGGCCGAGCTCAACGGCTACGACCGCGACCTCAACCGCGTGCGCTGCGAAGCCATCGTGCGCCGCGTCGAGCAGCTGTTCCCCGGCGCCGGCGACACCGCGCAAGCCCAGTTCTGGACCGGCCTGCGCCCGGCCACGCCGAGCAACGTGCCACTGATCGGCCGCACGAAACTCGCGAACCTCTACCTCAACACCGGCCACGGCACGCTCGGCTGGACCCATGCCTGCGGCTCGGGCAAGTCGATCGCGCGCATCGTGAGCGGTCTGGTGCCGGAGGTGGATTTCGCGTTCGCGGGGATGCCCAAGGGCATGGCGGGCATCGCCCAGCCCGCGCTGGGCTGAGCCTCCGAAGCAAGGCGGACGCTCAGTCGTCCGCCGTGAACACCGTCAGCACCCCCGTGTAGCCATACACGTGGTGCCGCGCGATCTCGCCCGCGGCGAAGAAGCCGACCAGCGGCACGTCGCCCAGCGCATGGCGCACGATCTGCAGCTCGGCGCCGGGCGCGCCGAAGTGC
>NZ_JBZAYE010000779.1:0-3063 GCF_058244205.1 Variovorax sp. 20P10.2.4 | reverse complement strand
CGCACAGCCGGCCGGCGCGAAGCCGCTGGACCTGTGCCTGCAGGGCCCCGTGCGCATCGGCATCGGCGGCCCCAATGGCTGCGGCAAGACCAGCCTGCTGCGCATGCTCGCGGGACAGCAGGCACCGATCGCCGGGCGTTGCGAAGCACCGCTGCGCCCGGCATGGCTCGATCAGGCTGGCGGTGCCGCGATGCCGCCCGATCGGTCGTTGTTGCAGCAGCTCGATGCGCTGCATTCGCCGCTGCCCGAAGGCGAGTTGCGCACCCGGCTCGCACTGCTGGGGCTCGGTGCGGCCGAAGTGCTGCGGCCGCTCGCGCAACTGAGCGGCGGCGAGCGACTCAAGGCCGCGCTGGCCTGCGCGCTGTGGAGCGGCGAGCCGGCCGAGATGCTGCTGCTCGACGAGCCCACGAACCATCTCGACATCGCCTCGGTGCTCGCGCTCGAGCAGGCGCTCAAAGGCTTTCCGGGCGTGCTCGTCGTGGCCTCGCACGATGCGCGCTTCCTCGACGCGCTCGCGCCGACCCATCGCCTGGCGTCCAGCGACAACGGCTGGACACTGCGCGAATCCGACAGCCCTTAGGCGGCAGGAAGAATCTCGCGCACCCGTTCCCAGGGCCGGCACATCAGCGTGCCACGCGGCGACACCACGATCGGGCGCTGCAGCAGGATCGGGTGCTCGACGATGAAGCCGAGGATCTGGTCGTCGCTCCACGTCGGGTCGTCGAGCTTCAGCGTGGCGTACGGTTCTTCCTTGGTGCGCAGCAGTTCGCGCGCCTTCAGGCCCATCGCGTCGGCGAGCTCGCGCAGCTTCTTCTTCGACGGCGGCGTCTTCAGGTACTCGACGATCTCGGGCTCCACGCCGCTTTCGCGGATCAACGACAGCACGTTGCGCGAGGTGCTGCAGTTGGGCTTGTGGTAGATCGTCATCGGGTAGTCGGTGGTGGCTTCTTTGCGGGTCATGGCGCGATTATCGGAAGCCGCGGCCCGACGGGCATCACCCGCCACGTTCCCAGCCCGGCGTGAACGGAAAGCGCTCGGCCCAGAACGCGGCCAGCCGCGGCTCGGCGTCGACGCGCTTCACCACCTCGGCCATGCGCGGCGCCTCGCGGTAGAAGCGTTCGCGGCAGGGTGTCCAGCGCGACATCACGGTCACGTAGAGGTCGAGCATGCCGATGCGCTCGCCGAGCAGGTAGGGCGAGGGCGGGTCGATCTGCGTGTCCATCAGGTGCCAGCAATGGGCCACGCGCTCGGCCGAGCGCTCGAGCATCGCGGGCTGCGCCGCCTTGTCGGGCACCAGCCGCGCGGGATCGTCGCGCACCCAGAACATCGAATAGATCGCGGCCGGCAGGTAGACCATCCAGCGCAGGTAACGCGCGCGCAGCGCATCGCCGGGCGCGGGGCAGAGGCCGGCCTCGGGATGGCGGTCGCCAAGCCAGAGCAGGATCGCCGCGCTCTCGGTCATCAGCTCGCCCGAGGGCAGCACCAGCGCCGGCACCTGGCGCATCGGGTTGAGGTTGGCGATGCGGTCACGCTCAGCATCGCCTTCCCAGGTCGCGATGTCGACCGTGTCGACCTGGTCGCCGAGACCGATCAGCGTGAGCGCCGCATGCACGGGCGTGGCGCCCGAGCCGGGCGCGCCGTAGAGCGTGTAGCGACCGGGCGCGGCGGAAGGTGGGGTGGTGGGGGATGACGAGGAAGCCATCCACCCAGACTAGCGCGCCCGCGTTCAGGCCGCCAGCAGCGTTTCGACCTCTTGCAGACCTTTCAGCGTCTTGACGCAGGCCTCGGCCACCTCGGAGCCCTTGACCGCGAAATGGCGGTGGAAGTACTTGCGGTGCTCCACGTGCTCGTGGAAGTGGTGCGGCGTGAGCACGGCCGAGAAGATCGGCACGTTGGTCTCGAGCTGCAGCGACATCAGCGTGCTGACCACCGTGCTGGCCACGAACTCATGGCGGTAGATGCCGCCGTCCACCACCAGCGCGCAGGCCACGATGCCGGCGTAGTGGCCCGACAGCGCGAGCCGCTTGGCATGCAGCGGGATCTCGAAGGCACCGGGCACGTCGAAGACGTCGATGCGATCGCGCGGCACGCCCAGGCGCTCCATCTCCTCGAGGAAGGCGTCGCGCGCCTGGTGGACGATGTCGGAATGCCACTGCGCCTCGACGAAGGCGATGCGCTGGCCGCGCGGCGCGTCCGTCGCGGCGATGGCGGAAAGGGGAAGGTCGTTGATCTGACTCATGGTGTGCCTCTTCAAAAGCAGGTTTCCTGAATCAGGGCGCACGAAACCACGGAGCAGACCGCACGCTCCATGGCAGGAGCGCGCGGGCCGGCCCGCATTTCGCGCTCTCTTTCATCCGGACTGTGACCGTCGGCCCCGGGATCGCACCGGGTCTGCTGACCCCGCGGCTCGTTGCAAGCCACGGGCGCTCGCGGGCTCATGCGGCGCCTTCTGTTCGAAGAACGCCGCCATCACCGCCGGTGGGGAATTGCACCCCGCCCTGAGAACGCTTGCCCCGGCTCGCACCGGGGCGAGGGCGATTCTAGGCAGGCGCCGCGCCCGGCCCTGTCGCGCACGGGCCAAGACCCCAGGCCGCCGGGGGTGGCCCGCGGCCGACTCAGCGCGCCGCGAGGAACTCGGCCATGCGCCCGAGCTCGTCGTCGAGCGCCGCGCGGAAGGCCGCGCCGTGCGGCTTGCGGCCCTCGACGTAGCCGAAGGCGGGCTGGGGCCGTCCCTCGGGTGCGCTCACGTTGGCCCAGCCGATCACGCGGTCGTGCCACAGCAGCGGCAGCGCGTAGTAGCCGAACTGGCGCTGCGGCGCGGGCGTGTAGGCCTCGAACTTGTAGGTCCAGCCCCAGAGCAGCTCGAAGCGGCGGCGGTCCCACACCACGGGGTCGAAGGGCGCGAGCAGGCGCACCGCGTCGTCGGGTGCATGGCGGCGCGAGGCCGGGTTCTCGTCGGCCGGCCAGTACCAGGTGGTGCCGTCGATGCGCAGGCTCGGGAGCTCCTCGCGCGCAAGGCGCAGCGCGGCCTGGGTCTGGGCCGCCAGGTGCGGCGCGCCGTAG
>NZ_JBZAYE010000778.1:0-3065 GCF_058244205.1 Variovorax sp. 20P10.2.4 | reverse complement strand
GACGAGCCCACCGGCCAGCGCGCGATCCTTTTGGTGACCGACGGGGCACCCGCCGACATCGACGTGCACGATCCCAAGTACCTCGTCGAAGATGCGCGCGAAGCGGTGGCCGAGGCGCGCGGCGCGGGCGTGCGCACCGCCTGCATCGCGGTCGATGCCGCGGCCGACGCCTATGTGCGGCGCATCTTCGGCTGGCGCAACTATTGCATCGCCGACGATGCGCGCAGCCTGCCCGCGCGGCTCGCGCGCATGAGCGCGCGGCTGGCCGCGGCCCACTGACGAAAGCATCGAACTGCGATAGGGTGGAGCCCCGAACGAATCCCACACGAGACAGAAAAGACATGACGGCCCCTCACCCCTCACGGACGACCGCCCATGGCTGACAAGGATCCCATCCGCGTCGGCATCCTCTATTCGGAAACCGGCGTCACCTCGACCATCGGCCTGTCGCAGCTGCAGGGCGCGCTGCTCGGCATCGAGGAGATCAACGCGGCCGGCGGCATCGACGGCCGCGAGCTGGTGGCCGTGCGCCACGACCCGCAGTCGAACCCGGCGCGCTATGCGCAGCTGGCCGAGAAGCTGATCGTGCAGGACCGGGTCAACGTGATCTTCGGCTGCTACATGTCGAGCAGCCGCAAGGCGGTGATCCCGGTGATCGAGAAGTGGAACAAGCTGCTGTTCTATCCGACGCTCTACGAGGGCTTCGAGTACTCGGGCAACGTGATCTACACGGGCGCGGCGCCCAACCAGAACAGCGTGCAGCTCGCGGAGTTCATGACGACGAACTTCGGCGCGCGGGTCTACCTGATCGGCTCCGACTACATCTACCCCTACGAGTCGAACCGGATCATGGGCGAGCTGGTGATGCAGCGCCCCGGCAGCGAAAAACTCGGCGAGCACTACGCGGCGCTCGACGCGACCGAGAAGGACTACCGGGCCATCATGGCCGACATCCGCGACAAGCAGCCCGACTTCATCTTCTCGACGGTGGTGGGCGACTCCACCGCGAGCCTGTACCGCGCCTATGCCGAGGCCGGCTTCGACCCGAAGCGCATGCCGATCGCGAGCCTCACGACCTCCGAAGCCGAGATCTCGCAGATGGGGCGCGGAGTGGCGACAGGGCACTTCACGGCGGCACCCTACTTCCAGTCGATCGACTCGCCGGCCAACCAGCGCTGCCTGGCGCAACTGCGCGCCCGCTTCGGCGACGGCTGCGTACCCAACCTGTGCTGGGAAGCCGCCTACTTCCAGATGCACATCTACGCCAATGCCTTCGCGCAGGCGGGCAGCGACGGGATCGCGGAGATCCTGCCGCACATCCTGGGGGCCGAGTTCGATGCGCCGCAGGGGCGGGTGAAGATCGATCCCACGAACCACCACACCTGTCTCTATCCGCGCATCGGGCGCGTGGATGCGCAGGGGCAGTTCACCATCGTTCGGCAGGCTACGCGTGCCGTGTATCCCGATCCCTATCTGGTGACGCATTCGCTCGGGGACTGGACGGCTCGGCTCGATACGCTGGAGGTCTAGGTGGAACGTGCTTTCTACCGTTGTGAGGGGGCTCACGCCGACGGGGTACTCCCCTCCGCGAATGTCCCCCGGCCTGCGGCCTCCTCCTTTATTTCGCTGCGGGGAGTACCCCATCGACGTGAGCCTGGGCACGACGGTCGAACCGGCCGCACAACCCGAGCGTCCCCGTGCACAGGGCAGTGGGTGCTTCCCGCAGCGAAATCAAGGAGGAGCCCGAAGGGCGGGGGACATTCGCGGAGGGAAGTACCCGCTGTCCTGTGCACGCGCCCCGAACAAAAGCCTCAAGACCAACAACAAGAGGCCTGAAAGTGGAAAGCCCCCCCAAGAGACACACCCTGCGCGTGACCCCACCGCAGCTCAAAGAACTGCGCCTGCTGAAGATCGCAGTCATCCACCCCGACGACAGCGACGGCCGCCAGCTCACCCAGCAACTGCAGCGCATCGGCTGCCAGGTGCAGGCCTTCTGGCCGCCGGTGCAGGCGCTGCCCGAGGGCATCGACGTGGCTTTCATGGCGGTGCAGCCCGACTTCATCAACCTGCGCTTCGAATGGACCAAGAGCGATGATGCGCCGGCCATCATCGCCGTCGTGACCTACGAGAACCCGACCATCGTCGAGGCCGTGCTCGAGATCGGCGCCAAGGCCGTGCTGCCCTCGCCGGTGCGCTCCTTCGGACTGTTGTCGGCGCTGGTGGTGGCGCGCGAGGCGCACAAGCAGAACCGCTCGCTCGCGCGGCGCCTGCGCAAGACCGAGGCCAAGCTGCTGGGCGTGCGGCAGCTCGCGGAGGCCAAGGCGATTCTCATGAAGACGCACGGCGTGTCGGAAGGCCAGGCCTACGACCTGATCCGCGAGCAGGCGATGAGCAAGCGCACCACCATGGAAGAGATCGCGGCCGCCATCGTCAACGCCAACGAGATCCTCTCGCTCGGCGCGCGCAAGCCCGAGGCTTCGTGAGGCCGTTCAGGCCTGGCGGAAACCCGCCAGCACCTCGAGCACCCGCAGCGTGGCGCCGTCGAGCAGCGCACGCGGCCGGTGCGCGATGCACAGGCGGCGCGTGAGCTTCGGCACGATCGGCAGGATCTGCATGCGCTCCCCGAGCGCCGCGTCGGTCGTCGGCTGCAGCGGCAACAGCGCGGCGCCATAGCCGGCCGCCACCAGGCTGCGGATGGCCGCGTCGTAGTTGAGCTCGATGCGCGCGCGCGGCGCGAAGCCCGCGGCCGCGAACCACTCCATCGTGAGCCGGTACATGTGGGTGGTCGCGTCGTTGAAGATCAACGGCTGCTCGGCCAGCCAGGCCGGCGTGACGCGCCTGGGCGCCTTCGTGCGCTGCGGCACGAAGGCCATCATCGGCTGCGTGCGCCAGGGCGTGAACACCAGGTCGCGCAGCGGCGGCTGCGGCAGCGCCACCAGGCCGATGTCGAGCGTGCCCGCGGCCAGCCGCGCCAGCGCCTCGCCCGAGCCGAGGATCGCCACCTCGACGTCGATGCCCGCGTCCTGCGCGCCCAGCGCCTCGAGCACCTGCGGCAGCAGGTCGAC
>NZ_JBZAYE010000777.1:0-3067 GCF_058244205.1 Variovorax sp. 20P10.2.4 | reverse complement strand
AGGTCCGGGCGCGGCCGTCATCCAGCCGCCGCCCGCGCCATCCATCAGGTCGAGCTGCAGTTCGTCGCCGTCGTAGAGCGCGACCGCGCGGTGCAGCAGGTTCTCGAGCTCGCGCACGTTGCCGTGCAGCGGATGCTGCGCGAGCTGTCGCAGCAGCGCGTCCGACAGGCGCGGCGCGGGCAGTCCGCCGTCCTGCGCGATGCGCGCGAGCAGCGCGACGCACAGCGCGGGCAGGTCCTCGCGGCGCTCGCGCAGCGCGGGCACCGCGATCTCGATCACGTTGAGCCGATAGAACAGGTCCTGCCGGAAGCGGCCGGCCTGCACCTCGGCGTGCAGGTCCTTGTGGGTGGCACTCACGATGCGCACGTCGACCGCGTCTTCCTGCGTGGAGCCGATCGGCCGCACGCTGCGTTCCTGGATCGCGCGCAGCAGCTTGGACTGCATCGCCAGCGGCAGGTCGCCGATCTCGTCGAGGAACAGCGTGCCGCCGCGCGCGGCCTGGAAGTAGCCGTCGCGGTCCTGCGCCGAGCCGGTGTACGAACCCTTGCGCGCGCCGAAGAATTCGGCCTCGAGCAGGTTCTCGGGAATCGCGCCGCAGTTCACCGCGACGAAGGGACCGTCGCTGCGCTGGCTGCAGGCATGGACCGCGCGCGCCACCAGCTCCTTGCCGGTGCCCGATTCGCCGCGCACCAGCACCGGCGCCATGCCGCGCGCCACCTTGGCGATGCGCGACTTCACGAGCCGCATCGGCTCCGAATCGCCGACCAGCCGCTCGAGCGCGGAAGCGCCTGCGCTGCCCGCGGCGGCCAGCGCCGACGTGCCGTCGCTCGCATCGGCGGCCTTGGCCGGGCGCGCCGCGGCCTGCGCGACCGGTGGCGGCTGCTGCGCCTGCACCGCGGAGGCGACGACCGCGCGGAACTGCTTCAGGTCGACCGGCTTGGTGAGGTAGTCGAAGGCGCCGGCCTTCAGCGCCTCGACCGCGTTCTCGGCCGAGCCGTAGGCGGTCATCACCACGCAGCGCTCGCTGCGCTGGTTCTTCTGGATGCGCTGGATGATCTCCATGCCCTGGCCGTCGGGCAGCCGCATGTCGGTGATCACGGCGTCGAAGCGCGTGGCCTCGAGGTGCTGCCAGGCTTCGGAGACGCTGCCCGCGGCCTCGACCCGGTAGCCTTCGCGCAGCAGCGTGAGTTCGTAGAGCGTGCGAAGGTCGGGTTCGTCGTCGATGACGAGGATCTGCGCGGGACGCTGGGAGGGCGGATGGGAGCTGCTCACGCCGCTATTGTGTCAGCCGGTTTTCGCTCGCGGCGAAGCCGACGAAGAATTCGTTGCCCTCGGGCGCTTCGCCCGCCAGCGCGCGCCGCTCGTAGCCGATGGCCGCGCCGTGGCGCCGGCACAGCTCGCGGCACAGGAACAGGCCCAGTCCGCTCGAGCGGCTTTCCGACGAGAAGAAGGGTTCGAACAGGTGGCGCTGCACCGCCGGTTCGAGCGGTGCGCCATCGCTCCAGACCTGCAGGGTCGGCCGGCCCGGGCTGCCCGCGCGCTGCAGCGTGGTCACGACCTGGATCGCGCCCTCGCGCAGGCTCGCGTAGCGCGCCGCGTTGTCGAGCAGGTTCACCAGCAGGCGGCGCAGGTGCTCGACGTCGAAGCGCACCTCCACGCCCGGCGCGTCGAGCACCACGGTCACGCCCTTGCGCTGGGTCTGGCGCATCCATTCCTCGGTCAGGGCCTGCACGGTGGGGTCGAGCACCACCTGCTCGCCGAGCGACAGCACGCGCTGCTGGCGCGCGCGCGAGACGTCGAGCACGTCGTCGACGATGCGCGCGAGGCGCTGCGCGTTGTGCTGCACCATGTGCGTGAGCTGGCGGTGCGCGGGATCGGTCAGGTCCTCGTTGAGCAGCGCGCTGGCCTGCGTGATGGCGGCCAGCGGGTTGCGGATCTCGTGCGCGACCGCGGCCGACATGCGGCCCATGGCGGCCAGCTTCTCGGTGCGGATGCGGGCCTCGAGCTCGCGCAGGTCCTGCAGGAACATCACGCACAGGCTGCCCATGCGCTGGTCGCTCGAGGGCGTGAGGCGGGTGCGCACGCGCACCTCGCGCGCCGCGCCGCGCGCCTGCGCGACCGGGATCTCCTCGGACTGCGATTCGCGGCGCGCATAGGTCTGGCGCGCCAGCGCGGCCAGCGCATGCCAGGCCGGCTGGGCATGCAGCGGAAAGGGCAGCCGCAACTGGCCCAGGCCCTGGCCCAGGATCGCGTCGGCCGCCGGGTTGGCCGCATGCACCAGGCCCTCGGCGTCGATCACCAGCACGCCTTCGCTCAGCGTCTCGATCACCAGATCGTTGACCTGCGCCTGCATCTGCGCGCTGCTGCGGTTGTGCTGCGACACGGCTTCTTCGCGCGCCAGCCGGCGCGCGAGCTCGTGCGCCAGCAGCGCCACCACGAACAGCCCGGTGCCCGTGAGCGCCGCCTGCACGAAGCGCGCGGGCGAGTCGCCGGGCTGCTGCACCCAGTGCCAGGCGGCGTCGGCCAGCAGCAGCAGCGTGACGGTGGCGGTGGTGCCCATGCTCACCATCACCGTGCCGAGCACCGCGCTCATGAGCACCGGCAGCGCGAACAGCGGCGTGTAGTTGATGTTGCCGCCCTGCGTGACCTGCAGCGCCGCGAAGACCGCGAGGTCGACGCCGGTGCTCAGCATCCAGGCGGCGCCGAAGCCGCGCATCGGCGGCTCGAAATGCACGTAGCGCGCACCCAGCGCCGCCGCCGCGAGGTAGCTGGCCGACAGCACCACCGCCACCGGCTGCATGGTCTGGCCGAGCGCGAAGCTCACGCCCTGCAGCAGCACCAGCACCAGCGCGACGAAGCAGCGCGCGCCCATGAAGCCGCGCCACAGCCGCAGCAGCGCGGCGCTCTCGCGCGCACCGGGCTCCAGCACGTCCCAGTCGGTGACCGGTTCGCCGCTGGCCCAGAGGGAGGAACTGCTACCCATCGCTGCGACGAAGCCGGCTCGGCGCCGTTCAGGCGCGCTCGGCGACCTGCCGGTGCGCGGCGCTGCAGTAGAGGGTGCCGTCGA
>NZ_JBZAYE010000776.1:0-3068 GCF_058244205.1 Variovorax sp. 20P10.2.4 | reverse complement strand
CCACCCAGAGCTGGAAGCCGCGCACGCGCTGCACGCCCGGCGCCGGCGCGCCCGTGTGCCACACGCCATTGCCCGCGCGCATCCATTCGACGCCGCCGCCGCGCAGCACGCCCTGTTCGCCGGTCGTGTCCTCGTAGAGCGTGTCGCCCTCGATCAGCCAGGTCAGCGTGGCGATACCCGAGTGCGGATGCATGCCGAAGCCGCGGTGGCCGCCCTCGGTGTCGAAGCCGAACAGGTCGAGGAAGACGAAGGGCTTGAGGAATTCGCCGAGGTCGCCCGGGCTCACGAGCCGCGCGATCGGGCCGTGCTTCATGCCGCGCGTGCGATAGACGATGGCGCGGGTCCTGGTCGCGACGTCGGTGCTCATGCGGCCCCCCTCGCTGTCTTCAGCGCCTTGGTCCACCAGGCCAAGTCGTCGAGCATGCCGCCGGCCGCCTGCGCGAGGTGCGGGAAGTCCTCGAAGTTCTTGCCCTGCTGCCAGATGCCGAGGAACTCGACCATGCCGATGTGCACCGCGTTGCGCACCGGCGCCATCTGCATCTCGACCGCGATCAGCCGCAGCTGCTCGATCGCGCGCGCCGCGCCCACGCCGCCGTAGCCCACGAAGCCGATCGGCTTGCGCACGAACTCCTTGTAGGCCCAGTCGATCGCGTTCTTCAGCACTGCGCTCGGGCCGTGGTTGTACTCGGGCGTGACCACGACGAGGCCGTCGAAGCTGGCCAGCTTTGCCTGCCAGCGCTGCGCGGCCTCGTTCTTCACCGGGCCCCAGGCCGGCGCACCGGCTTCGTTGAAGAAGGGCAGCGGATGGTCGCGCAGGTCGACCAGTTCGAAGGCGAGGTCGGTGCGCTGCTTCGCGATCTCGTGGATCCAGTGCGCGGGCTTCTCGCCGAAGCGGCCTTCGCGGGTCGAGCCGATGACGATGCCGATGAGGGGTTGGGTGGTGGACATGAAAGCTCCTGGGATTCGGGGTCGATGGATGGACGGACGGGCCGGCGGGCCCGATGGATCGAAGCTTAGGGCGCCACCCATTGATCGACTAGACGGTAGAGTCGGATTGCACTCGTCCATTCTTGGAAGGAATCGAATCCCATGCTCGACCTCAACGACATCGCCATGTTCGTGCAGGTGGTGCGCCACGGCAGCTTTGCCGAAGCCGCCCGACGCCTCGGGCTGCCGCCCAACACCGTGAGCCGGCGCATCCAGCAGCTCGAGGCGCAGCTGGGCACGCGGCTGATGCAGCGCTCGACCCGCAAGCTGACCCTGACCAGCGCCGGCCAGGCCTTTCACGAGCGCTGCGCGGGCGCGGTCGACGGGCTGGTCGAGGCCGGGCAGGAACTGGTCACCGGCAGCCGCGATCCCAGCGGCCTCGTGCGCGTGGCGGCGACCGCCGACTTCTTCGATTTCTTCCCGATGGAATGGGTGGCCGACTTCCTGGCCGCGAATCCGCTGGTGCGGGTCGACTTCGTGCTCAGCGATGCCAAGGCCGACCTGATCGCGGAGCAGATCGACGTCGCCTTCCGCGGCGGCGCGCAGCCCGATTCGGGCTACGTCGGCCGCAAGCTGCTGGGCCCGCGCACCGACGGCCTGGTGGCGAGCCCCGCCTACATCGCCGCGCGCGGCGCCCCGGCCACGCTGCAGGAGCTGGCGCAGCACGACTGCGTGACCGCGGCGCATCCCAGCGGCCGCGCGACCTGGCGGCTGGCCGGGTCGGACGGCGAGGAAGAAGTGCAGGTCACGGGCCGCTTCAGCGGCAACACCGCGCAGGCGCTGCGCCGGGCGGCAGTGGCCGGGCTGGGCATCGCGCTGCTGCCGCCCTCGATGGGCCGGCTCGACGTGGCGGCCGGCCGGCTCATGCCGGTGCTGCCGCGGTACCAGCGCACGGGGCAGGGGCTGACCGTGCTGTACCCGAGCCGCAAGCACCTGCCGCTCGCGGTATCGGCCTTCATCGCGATGGTGACGCAGAAGCTGAGCACGGAGGAAACGCTGCCCGAGGCCTTCCGCTCGTGGAAGACCTAGCTGCTACGGCCTATCGGTTTGCACGGAAAATGGCCCGATGAAAATCGCAAAAGACACCGTCGTCACCCTCAAGTACAAAGTCGCCGACGCCCAGGGCAAGCTGATCGAAGCCAGCCCCGAGCCCATGGCCTATCTGCATGGCGGCTACGAGAACACGCTGCCCAAGATCGAGGAAGCGCTCGACGGCCAGGAGAAGGGCTACCAGACCACCCTGAACCTCGCGCCCGAGGACGCCTTCGGCCAGCGCGACGAGACGCTGGTGCGCAGCATTCCCAAGACCGACTTCCCGCCGGGCGTGAAGGTGGGCGGCCAGCTGCAGGGCCGCCTCGACGACGGCCGCGAACACGTGTTCACCGTGATGAAGATCAAGGGCCCGGTCGTCATGCTCGACGGCAACCATCCGTGGGCCGGCAAGGCGCTGCGCTTCAGCCTGACCGTGACGGACGTGCGCGAGGCGCTGCCGGTGGAGATCGAGCATCGCCACGTGCACGGGGCGCACGGCCACCACCACTGACATCGGACGCGCTCGCTCGCGCGCCCCGCGTCAGGACTTGCCGCGGCCCTTCTTCCAGAACCGCGGCGCGCCCTCGATCTTTTCCAGCGCCTCCCGGCAGGCCGCCGCGCCCGCCGCGTGCCGCGCGCTGAACCAGCCCACCGCGAACCACGCGCGCGCATCGTGCGCGGTGGCTTCGCGGTACAGGGCCATCGCGACGGCCTCGTCGTTGAACTCGCCCAATGCGTCCTGCGCGGGACGCAGGCGCTTCAGATAGCGCTCGGCGGCGCTCTTGTCGTCGCTCTTCTTCTCGTCCCGGGTCTCGAACAGCGGCGCCGCGAATTCGGCGAGGTAGCGCAGGCGCTTGAGGCGCTTGCGCACGCGGTGCTGGTTGTCGGTGTCCAGCGATTCGAAGCGGCCGCCGTCGCGCAGGGCCTGCTCGTGCAGGCGTTGCAGGCGCTTGCGCAGGAAGCGGCGGGCGTCGTCGGAGTCCAGTGGCGTGACGGGCGGCGCGCCCTCCGCGGCCGGTTCGGGCGCCGGGGCCTCGGTCGCGGTGAAG
>NZ_JBZAYE010000775.1:0-3069 GCF_058244205.1 Variovorax sp. 20P10.2.4 | reverse complement strand
GCGCCTCCAGCCGCTGCCAGCGCAGCGGCGCGAGCGCGGCCTCGCCATAGGGCCGCGAGCGCAGCACCTCGGCGCGCTGCAGCGCATCGAGCGGCAGCAGCGGCCGGAACTTGAGGTCGTCGCGCGTGGCGAGGATCACCACGCCGCGCTGGTCGACCACCACCACGTCGCCCGGCAGCTTGCGCCAGGCGGCCTCGTTGTCCTCGAGGTTGATCTTCACCGTGACCACGCCGGGCACGGCCGGCTCGCGGCGCAGCGCGTACGAGAGGTAGTAGCCGGGCCGGCGGCTCGTGATGCCCACGCCGTAGAAGCGGCCGCGCCCCTGGGCCAGCGCATCGATCATGTAGGGCCGGAACTCGTAGTGCTGGCCCAGCGTGGTGCCGGGCCGGTCCCAGTCGGAGGCCGCGAGCGAGGTGCCGCCGGCATCGAGCACGTAGAGCATCTCGGCGCGCGCGGTGGCGTTCACGCCCGCGAGGTAGCGGTTGGCGGCGTCGCGCAGCGAGGCGTCGGCCGGCGCGTTCAGCAGCGCGGGCACCACCGGCGTCATCTCGAGCAGCGCGGGCAGGTAGTCGAAGCGCGTGAGCTCGGCGTCGAGCCCGGTGGCGACCATGTCGAGCCGGTGCTCTGCCGCCTCGCGCAATCGCGCCAGGCCGGCCTGCGTGGAAAGGTGGTGGCCGACCAGGGCGGACAGCGCCACCAGCACGAGCGCGGCACACCAGCGCACCACCGCGCGCCGGGTGCGGGGACGGAAGGTCACGGTGGAAGTCTCCATGGAAGGGCGCGCCGCTGGGTTCGGTTCTCGGGGCGCAGGTTAATGCAGATTGCGAAGCCGCAAGGCAGGACGCCCGCGCGAGGCGGGCGTCCGAAGAAAGACCGGCGCGAACGCCGGCCCCGATCAGCGCCCGCTGCCCGCGGGCATGTGCGCTTCCTTGGCGTCGAGCACCAGTTCGGGCTCGTCGGCCTCGGCGCCGCTGCCCTGGTTCAGCTGGCTGGTCAGGCGCTCGGTGTCGAGGTCGCCGGTCCACTTCGCGACCACCATGGTGGCCACGCCGTTGCCGATCAGGTTGGTCAGCGCGCGCGCTTCCGACATGAAGCGGTCGATGCCCAGGATCAGCGCCAGGCCCGCCACCGGCACGTGGCCCACGGCCGACAGGGTGGCCGCCAGCACGATGAAGCCGCTGCCGGTCACGCCGGCCGCGCCCTTCGAGGTCAGCAGCAGCACCAACAGCAGCGTGATCTGCTGGGTGATCGACATCGGCGTGTTGGTGGCCTGGGCGATGAACACCGCGGCCATGGTCAGGTAGATCGAGGTGCCGTCGAGGTTGAACGAGTAGCCGGTGGGAATCACCAGGCCGACCACCGACTTCTTGGCGCCGAGGTTCTCCATCTTGGCCATCATGCGCGGCAGCGCGGCCTCGCTCGAGGAGGTGCCCAGCACGATCAGCAGCTCTTCCTTGATGTACTTGATGAACTTCCAGATGCTGAAGCCGTGCGCGCGCGCGATCGCGCCGAGCACCACGAAGATGAAGAACAGGCAGGTGGCGTAGAAGGTCGCCATCAGCGCGCCGAGCTGCACCAGCGAGCCCACGCCGTACTTGCCGATGGTGAAGGCCATCGCGCCGAAGGCACCGATCGGGGCCACCTTCATGATGTAGCCGACGATGGTGAACAGCACGTGCGAGAACTTCTCGATGAAGTCGAACACCAGCGTGCCGCGGCCGCCGAAGCGGTGCAGCGCGAAGCCGAACATCACGGCGAACAGCAGCACCTGCAGGATCTCGCCCTTGGCGAAGGCATCGACCACGGTGGTCGGGATCACGTTGAGCAGGAACTCGGTGGTCGAGGCCATCTTGCCCGGGCCGGTGTAGGCCGCGATGGACTTGGCGTCGAGCTGGCTCGGGTCCACGTTCATGCCGTGGCCGGGCTGCACGATGTTGATGATGACCAGGCCGACGATCAGGGCGATGGTGCTGACGATCTCGAAGTACAGCAGCGCGAGGCCGCCGGTCTTGCCGACCTTCTTCATGTCCTCCATGCCGGCGATGCCGACCACCACCGTGCAGAAGATGATCGGCGCGATGATCATCTTGATCAGCTTGATGAAGCCGTCGCCCAGCGGCTTCATCGCGGCGCCGGTGTCGGGATAGAAGTGGCCGAGCAGCACGCCGATGACGATGGCGGTGATGACCTGGAAGTACAGCGATCTGTAGAAGGGCTTGGGGGCGGATGCGGATACGTGGTCCACGGGAAATCTCCTTGAGGCCGGGGGCCGGCCGGGGCTGAACACTGGGATGGAAAAGGGGTGCGCCCGACGGGCGCGGTCGGACGGGGTCAGCGCGCCGGCGCGCCGCCGCGCGGGGCGGGACGTGCGGGCGAAGGGGGTCGCAAGGCCGGTCGGCTGAGGGTCATGGTTGTCTCCTGGGCTCGTTGTCGCCGGCTGCGCCTTCGGAAAAGGCGGCGCCGGCAGTGGAGAACACAGAGCAACGCACATGCCAGTAAAAATGGCACGAGAACCCGAATCAAGTCGTTGATTTCATTGAAGAAAATCAGAGGCCAGCGAGCCCCCGCGCCGCGCATCCGGACGCGGCCCGCGCAGGCCGTCCGGCGTTTCGGACGCGCCTTTCAGGGAAAACCCTAGGCCAATGCGGAGACGTCGAATTCCGCGCGCAGCCCGCGCACCACCTGCTCGACCGTGGCCAGCCCGGCCACCCCGCCGACCGAATGCCCGGCGCTCCACAGGTCGGCCCAGCGCTGGATCACGGCGCCCTCCGAGCCGCCGCCGAAGCGCTGGCGCGCCTCCTGCACCGACACCGCCTCGTCGAGCGCCGCCGGATCGAGCCCCGCGTTCACCACCGAGGGCCGCAGGAAGTTGGCCGGCAGGCCGGTGAAGGCGCGCGTGGTCATCACGTCGTCGAGCGAGCTCGCGGCCAGCATCTTCTTGTAGGGCGCCGAGGCCAGGCTCTGCTCGGTGGCGATGAAGCGCGTGCCCATCGAGCCCAGGTCGCAGCCCAGCACGGTGGCCGCGCGCAGCGCCACGCCGTCGGGCAGGCCGCCGGCCAGCACCAGCGG
>NZ_JBZAYE010000774.1:0-3072 GCF_058244205.1 Variovorax sp. 20P10.2.4 | reverse complement strand
GCGCGGTCGAGACCCTGCGCGCGCAGCCAGGCCAGGTCGCCGCTGGTGTGCTTGGAGCCGGGCAGCACGATCCAGTCGGCGCCGGCCACGTCGGCCGGCGCGCGGGCCCAGACCAGGCGCACGCCGGGCACGTTCTTCAGCGGCTGGAACTCGTCGAGGTTGCTGATGCGCGGATAGGCGATCACGGCGACGGTGCGCGTCACGGCGCCCGAAGACCGGCTGCGGTCGTCGAACACGCCGTCCTCCTCGGGCAGGCCGTGCTGCCACCACATCGGCAGGGTCGCGACCACGGGCACGCCGGTCATCTCGCGCAGCTGCTCGGGGGCGGGCGCGAGCAGCGAGGCATCGCCCCTGAACTTGTTGAGCACGAAGCCCGCGAGCAGCGCGCGGTCGGCCTCGGGCAGCAGCGCCCAGGTGCCATAGAGATGGGCGAAGGCGCCGCCGCGGTCGATGTCGGTGGCCAGCAGGCAGCGCGCCTGGGCATGGCGCGCGATGCGCAGGTTGACGATGTCGCTGGCCATCAGGTTGATCTCGGCCGGCGAGCCGGCGCCCTCGATCACGACCACGTCGTTCTCGGCGCGCAGCTCGTCGAGCGCACGCGCGAGCTGCGGCCACACGCGCTCGCTGCGCCCGCGCCACGGCAGCGCCGACAGGGTCTCGTCGACCTGCCCCATCAGCACCACCTGACTGTGGGTGTCGCGCTCGGGCTTGAGCAGCAGCGGGTTCATGCGCACCTCGGGCCGCGCGCGCGCCGCGAGCGCCTGGAAGTACTGGGCGCTGCCGATCTCGCCGCCCTCGACCACGCGCGCGTTGTTGCTCATGTTCTGCGCCTTGTAGGGCGCCACCTTGAGGCCCTGGCGCGCGTACCAGCGGCACAGCGCGGTCGCGATCCAGCTCTTGCCGGCACCGCTGGTCGTGCCCAGCACCATCACGCAACGCGCCCCGCCGGTGTGCTCTCGCGCGCTCGCCGGCGCCGCCGCTGCCTGGAAATTCATGGCGGGATTGTCGTTGAGCGCGCGCGGGTGCCCGAAACGCAACGCCGGAATGCGGCTTCCGTCACGCAACCGGCCCGGTGAACCCACGCGCTGCATCCGGTTCGGCGAATCCTCCGTATACAGGGCTTCTCCGTCACAACGCCCCGCGACCCCGCCCCATGCCCGCCCTCAACGACCTGGCCCTCACCGTCGAAGAACCCGAACCGGACCGCTTCCACTGGGTCCTGCTCAAGGCGCTGGACAGCGGCGAGGCCGACGTGCTCGATTACCGCGTCTACCGCCGCGCAGCGCGCGCCGAGACCAGCTATTCGAATGCGCTGGTGATGGGCGTGGCGGAGCTGCAGAAGATCAGCGCCGCGCGGCCGTCCGATCCCGACGCCTGAACGCGCGCGCTCAGGGCGCGAAGCCCGAGCGCCGCACCACCGGCTCCCACTGCTGCCGGTAGGCCTTGAGCATCTGCACCGTCTCGGCATTGCTGCTGACCACCGGCGTGATGTAGAGCGCATCGGCCGCCTTCTGCAGCCCCGGGTCCTGCATCACCTCGCGGATCTTCGCGGCCAGCAGCTGCACCTTGGCCGGCGGCATGCTGCTCGGCGCGAAGAAGGTGTTCCAGCCGTCGGCATCGATCTTCATGCCGGCCTCGCGGAAGGTCGGCAGCGAGGGCGCGAAGCTCGCGCGCTTCTTGCCCGACACGGCCAGGATGCGGATCTTGCCGGCCACGTGCTGCGCATAGAGCGAGTCCAGCGTGTCGATGGCGATCGGCAGCGAGCCGCCGGTCAGGTCGGCCGCCAGCGGCGCCGAGCCGCCATAGCCCTTGATCTGCGGCTGCACGCTCAGCGCATCGCCCACCATCAGGCCGAAGAAGTGCGGCAGGCTGCCGGTGGCCGGCACGCCGAAGATCGCCTCCTCGGGATGGGCCCAGAGCCGGCCCACCAGGAACATGGCGCGGTCGAGCTGCAGCTTCTGCCCCACGGCCAGCGCGAAGTCGTAGCTGCTGACCTGCGTGACGGGCACGAAGTCCTTGTCGGGGTCGTAGCCCGCGTCCTTGAACACCAGCGGCGCCACCACCATCACGGCCGGGTTGCCGAGCATCAGCACGTTCTCGGTCGCGGGTGCGCGCCGCAGTTGCTTGGCCGCGAGCCGGCCGCCCTCGCCCGCGCGGTTCTCGACCGTGACCGCCACGCCGAGCTTGGGCCCGAGCCGCTCGGCGATCAGCCGCGCGATGCGGTCGGTGCTGCCGCCGGGCGCATAGCCGACGACCAGCGTGAGCGGGCTCTCGAGGTTCTGCGCCTGCGCGGGCGCCAGGACACCGCCGATCGCGAGCGCGAGGCAGCAGGCGGCGAGTCGTCGCCGGGAGGGAAAAAAGGGCACGGGGGGATCTCCTCACGCCGGCGGCTGGTGGCCGGCTTTTGTTACGCTGTTTATATGCAGGTAACAAATAGTTGATCTAATCCATCATCGGGCGCCGCGGCGGCGCCGCCACATCCCGCGCCCTCCGTGAGTTCTTCTTCCCTGCAAGCCTTTCCCGACGCGGCCGCGCTGCTCGCGCCCCGCTCCCTCGACGACCTGCTGCTCTACCGGCTCTCGCGCGCGGCGCGCGCCGGTGCCGGTATGGCCACGCGCCTGGTCGAGGGCGGCTTCGGCATCACGCGCCGCGAATGGGGAATGATCGGCACGCTCGCGCAGACCGGCGAGATCACGCCCTCGGCACTGTCGGAGCAATTGAACCTGGACCGCGTGCGCACCTCGCGCGGGCTGCGCAGCCTGGTCGAGAAGCAGCTGGTGGAGCGGCGCCGCGACGCCGAGGACCGGCGCGAGGTGCACGTGCGGCTGAGCCCCGCGGGGCGGCAGCTCTACGACGAGCTGTTCCCGCGCATCGCCGACCTCAACACCGGCCTGCTCGAGGGCATGGAACCCGCGCACATCGAGATCCTGCTGCAGTGCCTGCAGCGGCTCGAGCAGCGCGGTGGCGCGCTCAGCGCCCAGGGCATGGTGCCCGAGAAGGCCGACCGCCGTTCGGGCGGCACGCGCCACCGCTGGCCGAAGCGGGGCGCGTAAGGACGACGCGAAGCGCGCT
>NZ_JBZAYE010000773.1:0-3073 GCF_058244205.1 Variovorax sp. 20P10.2.4 | reverse complement strand
GGCGGGCCTCACGCTCGCGGCGCTGGCCGAGCAGGCCGGCTTCGGCAAGGCCTATCTCTCGCGCATCGAGAGCGGCCAGAAGGTGCCGCCGATCGGCTCGCTGGCGCGCATCGCGAGCGTGCTGGGCATCGAGGCCGCGAGCCTTCTTACCGACAACACGCATGCGCAGCAGAGCTGGCGCGGCGTGAGCCTGGTGCGGCATGCCGACAAGCGCCCGACCGTGATGGGCGGCAGCGCCTTCGGCTACGACTACTTCGCGCTGACCGACGCCACCACCGACCGCGCGCTGCAGCCCTTCCTGTTCACCTTCCCCGACAAGGTCGACAAGTTCGTGTTCTTCGAGCACGAGGGCGAGGAGATGATGCACGTGCTCACGGGCCGCGTGGAGTGGCAGGTCGGGGTCGACAAGTTCATCCTCGAGCCCGGCGACACGCTGCATTTCGACGCACGCATCCCGCACCGCGGGCATGCGCTCGCGGGGCCGGCCACGGCGCTGGTGGTGATCTATTCGCCCGTGGGCTACCACCCGAACCTGGCCTGAAGCCTCAGCGCAGAACGCGCCCGTCGGCCGAGATGCTGATCAGGTCGATGCTGCGCACGTTGTCGCGCAGGCCCGGGCGCAGGTTGATGCGGAAGCCGCCGACGTCGTAGTCGGTCATCGCGCTCATCACGCGCTGCAGGCTCTGCGGCGTGAAGCCGCGGCCCGCGCGGCGCACCGCCTCGCCCACGGTCTTGGCGGCGATGAAGCCCTCGAGGCCTTCGTAAGAGGGCGCCTGGTCGGAGTTGTCGACCGCGGCGCGGTACTCCTTGACGATCGGGATCGCCGAGGGCCGCGGCGAGGGCACGACCTGCGAGATCACGATGCCGCCGATGTCCTTGCCGAGCTCGGCGTAGAGCGGGTCGATGCCCACGATCGAGAAGGCCATGAAGCTGCCGGTGTAGCCGCTCTTGCGCAGCGCGCGGATGGCATTGGCCGTGGTGCCCGAGAGCGACACCAGCACGATGGCCTGGGGCGCGGGCTTCTGCACGGCCTTGAGCGCATCCTCGAGCGCCTTGCCGCCGCCCGCGGGCACCAGCGCGGTGGCGACCAGCGGCGGCAGCTTGAGTTCGGTCACGGCCTGCTGCACCGCCGCGAGGCCGGCGTGGCCCATCGCGTCGTCGTCGCCCACCAGCGCGATGCGGGTCTGCCCCACGGTAGCGCACTGGCGCACGATCTTCAGTGCCTCGTCGATCATGCCGGGGCGCACATGGAACACGTTGGGATGCGCGGGGCCGCGCAAGGTGTCCGAGGCCGCGAAGGGCGCGAACAGCAGGCTGCCCTGCTGGGTGGCGACCTCGGCGCCGGCATTGCTGCTGGCGGTGCCGACGAAGCCGAACAGCATGTCGGCCTTGTCGCGCGACAGCAGGGTGCGGGCGTTGGCCGCCGCGCGGCTCGCGTCGTAGCCGTCGTCGAGCTGCAGCAGCTTGAGCTGCAGGCCGCTGGCGGCATTGCGTTCGTTGAAGTCGCTCACCGCGAGCCGGCTGCCGGCCGCGAAGGCCAGGCCGATCTCGCCGGCCGTGCCGGTCAGCGGCACCGACTGGCCCAGCAGCACCACGCGGGCGCCTCCGGCCGCGGCCGCGCGGGTGGTCTGCGCGAACGCGCGCGGCCCGGTCGTGCCCAGGGCCAACAGGGCGCCCGTCTTGATCAGCCACTGTCTGCGTGCGTCGTTCATCGGACACCTTTGCTCAAAATAGTAAAAAAGTGTAGCAATTTGGATGCCCGGCGGGAAGTTTTGCGCACTGCAGAATCGCTGGCATGAACAAGATCGCTGTGCTGGCACTGGGATGTGCCGTGGTGGCCGGTTGCACCGACCTGGCTCGGAACAGGGCGCCACAGCCGCCGGAGGCCGGTTTCTCGCAAGGCGGGACCGGGGCGCCAGTGCTGGAGATCGCCGCGCCGCCCACGATCGCGCCCCCGCCCATGGCGGATCCGACACCGGCGCGGCGGCCAGCGCCGGTGTCCGACGCGCGCGTGCTGCAGCGCTCGATCCCGAGCTATCCCTCGCAACTGGCCGAGCAGGGCGTGGCGGGCACGGTGGTCGCGGCCTTCGACGTGAACCCCGAGGGGCGCGCCGACCGCATCCGGATCGTCAGCTCGCCGCATCCGCTGCTGTCGCAGGTGGTGACGAAGTCGCTCGAAGCCTGGCGCTTCGAGCCGGCGCGCGACGCGAACGGCCAGGGCCTGCGCAGCGCGATGCGGCTGCCGTTCCGCTTCGTGGTCGAGGACTGACGCAGGGCGCGCTCAGGCGCGCTCGAACACCAGGTCCCAGACCCCGTGGCCCAGCTTGAGGCCGCGGTTCTCGAACTTGGTCAGCGGCCGGTAGTCGGGCTTGGGCGCGTAGTCGGCGGCGGTGTTGCGCAGCAGCGGCTCGGCCGACAGCACCTCGAGCATCTGCTCGGCATAGGGCTGCCAGTCGGTGGCGCAGTGGATGTAGCCGCCGGGGCGCAGGTGCTGTGCCAGCTTGGTCACGAACTCGGCCTGGATCAGCCGGCGCTTGTTGTGGCGCTTCTTGTGCCAGGGATCGGGAAAGAACACGTGCACGCCGGCCAGCGTGGCGGGCTGCAGCATGTGGTCGAGCACCTCGACGGCGTCGTGCGCGCAGATGCGGATGTTCGGGATGCTCTGCTCGCCGATGCGCTTGAGCAGCGCGCCCACGCCGGGCTCGTGCACCTCGCAGCAGAGGAAGTTGGTGTCGGGCCGCACGGTCGCGATGTGGGCCGTGGCCTCGCCCATGCCGAAGCCGATCTCGAGCACGGTCGGCGCCTCGCGGCCGAAGGCCGCGGCCAGGTCCAGCGTTTCCTCGCGGTAGGGCAGCAGGTACAGCGGGCCCAGCTCGGCGAAGGCGCGTGCCTGGCCGTCGGTGGTGCGGCCGCCGCGCTTGACGAAGCTCTTGAGGCGGCGGTGCAGCGGATGGGGCGAGGTGCTGTCGCCTGCGTCGTCGTCGGCGGGCGGAAGGTCGTGGGACACGGTGTCGGGAGAGGTCATTGCGGCCGCGAATTGTAGAGAGCGCGCCATGCGGGCACCCAGCCGGCC
>NZ_JBZAYE010000772.1:0-3080 GCF_058244205.1 Variovorax sp. 20P10.2.4 | reverse complement strand
TATGCGCTGATGCCGCGCGTGCTGCCGCGCTTTCGTGCGCGCTATCCGGGCGTGCAGCTGCAGCTCGGCGAATCGACCACCGCGCGCATCGTCGAGATGGTCGAGGCCGGTGACGTCGACGTGGGCCTGGTGCGCTTCCCGATCGGGCGCGCCTGCCATGCGCGCATCTTCCCGGCCGAGCGCGATGTGTTCGTGGCCGCGGTCGCGGCGGACCATCCGCTCGCGCGGCGGCGTCGCCTGACGCTGGCCGACCTGGCCGACGAGCCCTTCGTGATGTACGGCGCGATGGAGGTGCCGGGCCTGCATGCGGCGGCGCTGCTGGCCTGCCAGCAGGCGGGCTTCATCCCCAACGTGCAGCAGGAGGCGGTGCAGGTGCAGACGCTGATCAGCCTGGTCGAGAGCGGCCTGGGCGTAGCGCTGGTGCCCTCGGTCGCGACGCGCCATGTGGCGCGCAACGTCGTGTTCAAGCCGCTCTCGGGCGCGGGCGCGCAGGTCGCGATCGGCATCGCGCTCGCGCTGCCGCCGGGCGCGCAGACCTCGGCGGCGCAGCGCTTTCTCGAGAGCGTGCTGGAGCAGCCCGACGCGTAAGGGCGCCGGGCCGCGCCGCTCAGGCGTTCATCAGGACTTCTTCGAGAAGTCCAGCGCGCTCGTCAGGTCGCCCATTGCCGGCAGCCCATTCTTCACCAGCGCCTTGTCGCGCTCGACCAGGCCCGGCAGCATCGGCAGCGACCAGCGGTGCGTGATGAAGCGCAGGGTCGAGGCGGTGTCGTACTGCGTCTTGTCGACGAAGCCCTTCTTCGCGAAGTCCGACACGATGAGCGCGGGGATGCGGGTGCCCGGGCCCCAGCGATCGGCCTTGGGCACGCGCGCATGGTCGTAGAAGCCGCCGTTCTCGTCGTAGGTCACGACCACCAGCATGTGCTTCCACTGCGGGCTGGCCTTGAGCTTGGCGATCACGTCGGCGATGTGGGCGTCGCCATCGGCCACGCTCGCATAGCCGGCGTGCTGGTTCAGGTTGCCCTGCGGCTTGTAGAAGCTCACGGCCGGCAGCGTGCCGTTGGCGGCGTCCTTCAGGAAGTCGGCGTCGAAGTCCTTGAGGTGGGCGGCGCGAGCATCGGGATGCTGCACCGGATCGAAGGCGGCGTAGTAGTTGAAGGGCTGGTGGTGGAACTGGAAGTTCGGCGTCTGCGCGGCCGGCGGCACGGCTGCCGGGAACTTGCGGTCGCCCTCGGCAATGGCGGTGGTGCTGTTCCATGCGCCGCCGTACCAGGCCCAGCTCAGGCCCTTGGCCGTGAGCAGGTCGCCGATGGTGGCCTGGGTCTGCGGCGGGAGGGTGTTGGACTTGGTGGTGTCGGCGTAGTGATGGGTCGCGTCGTTCGCCGCCGGTGCGTTGTTGCTCGGCTGGTACGGCGGCTGCATGGTGTTGACCGCGTAGAAGTTGCCGGCGGCATCCTTCGGCGTCAGCGTGTTGTCGTTCTTGTAGGTGGGTGCACCGACGAGCACCGAACTCGGCGCGTTGTCGGCCGGGGTGAGGCGCACGAAATTGCCGTTGGCATCGGTATCGATGGCCGAGATGGTGGCCTTGGCCGGCGAGCTGTCGGCATCGGCATTCGGATACAGCGGAGCGCAGGCGCACACCAGGTACTGGTGGTTCAGGAACGAGCCGCCGAAAGCGCCCATGAAGAAGTTGTCGGCCAGCGTGTACTGCTTCGCCACCTGCCAGAGCTGCATCTTGCTGCCGTCGTAGTAACCCATGCTGAGGCCACCGGCGTCCGAATAGGCGGTGAACTTGTCGTTATTGCCGCCATTGATCTGCATCTGGTTGTTGTAGAAGCGATGCACCAGGTCGCGCGTGATGATGCTCTGCGACACCACCTTGCCGGTGTTGTAGAAGCCCTTCGGGTCGTCGATCTGAAACATGCGGTTCGGCATGCCCACGGTCTTCCCCTGCTCGATCACCGTGGTCTGCCCGCTCGCTGTCACGCCAGTCCACACCGGCGGAAGGTTCGGCAGCGTCGCGCCATCGAAGTCCTTCTGTGGCTCGGCCGTGCTGGTCGACGAGCTCGGGTTCACGCCCGGAATGCCGTTGGCGCCCGGGTACAGACCATAGAGGTTGTCGAAGCCGCGGTTCTCGGCATAGATCACGACCACGTTGGTGATGTCGTCGAGCGCGAAGCGGTTGCGCAGTGCCGCGACGATGTCGCCGCCGCTGCCGGCCTCGGCCACGGCTTCGGCGATGCGTTCGAGCGACTGGTCGATCTCGGTCTGCAGCGCGGTCTTGACCTTGGCGTCGCCGACCTTGTTGTGGTCGGCCAGCAGTTGGCTTTCGCTCACGCCCAGGCGCGCAGCGAGCGCGGTGCGCGCGGCCGCGAGGTTGCCGCCGTTGGCATCCATCAGCGCGGCGAGCTCGGTGCTGATCGCATTGACCACGCCATTGGCGCCGGCCGGTGCGCGGAACACCAGCGCCCGGGTCACGGCGCTCTCGACGCCGGTGTCGGGATCGAAGCGCTTGCTGCCGGTGCCGATCTCGGCCACCACGGCGCCCTGGCCCGCGAGCGTGAAGGCACCGTTGGCATCGGTGGTGGTGCTGGCTTCGCCGGCATCGCAACGGCCGTTGTTGTTGGCGTCGATGCAGACCTTGGCGTTGCGGTAGTAGCTGCCCGTGACCACGCCCGCGGTGGTGGCGCCACCGAGGAAGGGGAAGAAGCCGCCGCCGTCCGAACCGCCGCCGCAGGCGACGACCAGCGCCGCCGCCGCGATGGCCGTGGGCCAGGGTTTGAAGTGGCTGACGAAGGTGCGCGCCGAGGCGAGCGCACCGCTGCTGCGAGTGGAGGCGGTCATCATGTGTGCTGTTATGAGGTGTGGATGAACCAGGGCGGAAGCCCGGCCGGACGATGCTCCCGGGGGCAGATGACAGCGACGTTGCAGCGAAAGCTTTCAATTGCCTTCCTAATTCAGGGCTAAGAAATCTCCGCCCGGCATGTCACGGTTCTGACATGCGTCACTTCTAGCCTCGCCTGCGGCCCTGCCCTGCACGCGCCTCCTGCCCCGTTCCACGTGTTCCCGATGCCCCGTCTTCC
>NZ_JBZAYE010000771.1:0-3083 GCF_058244205.1 Variovorax sp. 20P10.2.4 | reverse complement strand
GCGCCGATGCCGAGCGCGAAGGCCAGCGCGCGGCCGCCGCTGCGCTCGCCGAGCAGGTGCACGCCGGCCGCGAGCAGCACCAGCACGACCGAGGCCACGGCCAGCGCGGGCCAGCGCGCCGCGCCCGTGTCGTTCAAAAAAAACGAGCCCGAAGGCTCGCCCAATGCCGTCCGCGCTTCCGGCGGACGGCCACCCAACTCGTGATGACTCACGCACCCTCCTCGTTCTTCTTCTCTCCTCGAATCACTTCGACGCCCAGACGGTGCCGCTCGGGTTGTTCACCGGCACGCCGACCGCGTTGCCGTACTCGGTCCACGAGCCGTCGTAGTTGCGCACGTTCTTGTAGCCGAGGATGCGATGCAGCGCGAACCAAGTGTGGCTCGAGCGCTCGCCGATGCGGCAGTAGGTGATGACCGGCTTGCTGCCGTCGATGCCCGCGGCGGCGTAGAGCGCCTTCAGCTCGGCCGGCGACTTGAAGGTGCCGTCCTCGTTGACCGCGCGGCCCCAGGGCACGTTGGTCGCGCCGGGGATGTGGCCCGCGCGCACCGCGAGTTCGGCCGCGCCCGGCGGCGCGAAGATCTTGCCGCTGTATTCGTCGGCCGAGCGGATGTCGACCAGGCGCGTGTCCGACTTGCCGTCGGCCACCGCCACCACGTCGGTCAGGCGCGCGCGCAGCGCCGGGTCGGGCCGGCTCGCCTTGAAGGCGGTGGCGGCGTACTCGGGCGTGCGGTTCTCGAGCGTGCGGTTCTCGGCCTCCCACTTCTTGCGGCCGCCGTCGAGCAGCTTGACGTTGTTCAACCCGTACTGCTCGAACACCCAGGCACCCCAGGCCGCGAACCAGTTGTTGTTGTCGCCGTACAGCACGATGATGGTGTCCTTGTCGACACCCGCCGCCGACAGCAGCTTCTCGAACTGGGCCTGGCTCACGATGTCGCGGCGCACGCGGTCGTTGAGGTCGTTGTGCCACGAGAAGTTGACCGCGCCGGGGATGTGGCCGCGCTCGTAGAGGCCGGGGTTCACGCTGACCTCGATCACGCGCACCTTGGCGTTTCGGAGGTTCTTCTCGAGCCACTCGGTCGACACCAGCGCCTCGCCGGCTTCGGCCGTGGATTGGGCGACGGCCACGGGGGCGCTCGCGATGAAGGTCAGCGTGGCAAGGGAGGCGGCTCGCCACCAGCGGCTCAGGATCGACATGCGTAACTCCTTGTGAAAAGTGCAGGCCGCACTTTAGGGAGTCGCCGCGCGCTCACCAACGAAGCGTTTGCGATATGGCTATGACCAATGCATCTGAAAGCGGCAGCCGCTTCGGCGCGATCAGGCCGAGGGCTTCGCGCCCTTGCGGCCGAACACCTCGGGCGCCACCAGCATGAAGGCGCGCACGCGGTCGGCCAGCACCGCGTCGAGGTCCTCGGGCATGGCCTCGGCGTAGATCCAGCGCCGCACGCCGATGTAGAAGATCCCGCCGTGCATGCCCCACATCAGCTCGCGCTCGCGCTCGGTGGGCTTGGCGCGCCCCGCGAGGCCGAGCTCGTGGCGCATCTCGCGCCAGATGTGCGGGAACAGCCGCTCCTTGAGCAGTTCCATGTACTGCCCCGGCACGTAGCCGTCGGACAGCCCCGAGAACACCAGGATGCGCACCCACTCCTTGGTGAGGATCGCGCGCGCATAGGCGCCGTAGAAGCGCACCAGCCGCGCCTCGAGCGGCGTGGAACGGTCGGACAGCCACTCCTCCCACTCCTGCTGCCAGCGCTCGAGGTAGACCTCCTCGTACACGCGCTCGATCAGCGCGCGCTTGTTCGGGAAGTAGTGATAGAGCAGCGGATGCGTGATGCCGATCTGCTGCGCCAGCTCGCGCGTCTGGCCGTCGAGGCCGCGCTCCGAGAAGAAGGCGATCGCGCCGTCGAGGATCTGGCGCTCGCGGTCCTCGGTCGAGAGCCGCTGGCGCGCGGGCTTGACGGCCACGTTCTTCGGGTCTTCGGATGCGTCTTTCATGAAACGGCTGTTGTCTTCGGTGTTGTCGTTGGAGGGCCGCAATTTACCTCATGGTAAGTACCAATGATCTTATTGACCAATCGTTAAATACTCCGACCCATGCGAACGGCACCGGCTCCCGGTGCGCCACCGAAGAAAGAGACGACGGATGGAACTGCAAGGCGAACAGTGGATTCCCGCGGGCCGCGAGACGGTCTGGCGCGCCCTCGACGATCCCGAGTTGCTGGCGCGCTGCGTGCCCGGCTGCGAGGAGATCCGCCGGCTCGGCGAGAACGAGATGGAGGCGCGGCTGCTCGCCAAGATCGGCCCGGTGCGCGCGCATTTCAGCGGCCGCATCCGCCGGCTCGACGTGGTCGAGCCGCAGAGCTGCCGCATCGCCTTCGAGGGCAGCGGCGGCGCGGCCGGCATGGCCAAGGGCGAATCGCGCGTCACGCTCGCCACCGAGGGCAACGGCACGCGGCTGACCTACACGGTCGAGGCGGCCGTCGGCGGCAAGCTCGGGCAGATCGGCGGCCGGCTCGTGAATGCCTCGGCACGCAAGATGGCCGACGAGTTCTTTCTCGCGCTCAACGAGCAGCTCGCGCCCAAGCCCGCGGCGCAGGTGCTCGAAGCCGCGGCGGACGTGCCCGAGGCACGGCGCGAAACCGCCTCCGCGCCGGCGGCACTGATGGCACCTCGCGCCGCCACCGCATCGGCCGGCTTCGGCCCCTGGTCCGGCGAACTGCAGCGCCTGCTGTGGCTCGCGATCGGCAGCGGCATCGGCTGGCTCGCGAGCCGCGCGTTCTGAGCCAGGAAAGCCCGCGATGAAAGCCCCCGCCTTCTCCTACCTGCGCGCGCAGAGCCTGGCCCAGACCTCGGCCCTGCTGCGCGAGCACGGCGACGCGGCCCGCGTGCTGGCCGGCGGCCAGACCCTGCTGGCCACGCTCAACATGCGGCTGTCGAAGCCGCAACTGCTGATCGACATTGCCGCCCTGCCCGAGCTGCGCGGCATCGAGCTGCGCGGCGACTTCCTGCGCATCGGCGCGCTGGTGCGGCACGTCGACATCGAATGCTCGGAACTGATCGCGCAACGGCTGCCGCTGCTGTCGCAG
>NZ_JBZAYE010000770.1:0-3085 GCF_058244205.1 Variovorax sp. 20P10.2.4 | reverse complement strand
GCGGCGGTCCGTGAAGCACATGTCGTTGTCTCCTTGTCGTTCTTGGTCGAGGCGTTCAGCTCGAAAGCTCGCCGAGCAGCTCGCGCGCGATGGTGTTGCGCTGGATCTCGCTGGTGCCGGTCAGCACGCGGTACATACGCAGCATGCGGAACAGGAACTCCACGCGCCGGCCCTGCACGATGCCCTCGCCGCCGTGGATCTGCACCGCGCGGTCGGCGATGCGGAAGGCCGACTCGGAGCAGAACAGCTTGGCCATCGAGGCCTCGGCGCGCGCCTCGGAGCCGGCGTCGATCTGGCGCGCGGTCGCGAGCATCAGCGCGCGCGCGGCCGCCAGCTCGGTCGCCATGTCGGCCAGCAGGTGCTGGATCGCCTGGAACTGGCCGATGGCGCGGCCGAACTGGCGCCGCCGGCCGGCGTATTCGCAGGCATCGCGCAGCGCCACCGCGGCCAGCCCCACCATCGCGGGGCAGTGCAAGAGGCGGTTGACCGTGATGCGCCCGAGCGCGAGCGCGAGGCCGCGGCCGGGTTCGCCCACGAGGTTCGCCACCGGGATGCGGCAGTCCTCGAGCACGATGTCGCCGGTGTGCGACTGGCCCGCCATGGTCTTGTAGCCGGCCTCCACGCGCACGCCGGGCTGCGTGAGGTCGACGAAGAAGGCGCTGACCTCGCGCTGCGCCGGGTCGCTCGCGGTGGAGGCCATCAGCACCGCGAAGTCGGCGAAGGGCGAGCCCGAGATGAAGCGCTTGCGGCCGTTGAGCACGAAGTGTTCGCCCTCGCGCACGGCGCGCGTCTGCACCGCGCCCGCGTCGGAGCCGGCCTCGGCCTCGGTCAGCGCGAAGCAGATCGCCTTCTCGGCGCGCGCCACCGGCACGATGAAGCGCTCCATGTGGTGCGGCGTGGCCTTGCGCACCAGCGCACCCACGCGCGGCGGGCCGCTGAGCTCGCCGAGCACGTGCGGCGCCAGCGGCGAGCCGCTCGCGTAGATCGCTTCCTTGACGAGCACGTGGTCGAGCACGCTGAGGCCGAGCCCGCCCATGGCTTCGGGCAGGGTCATGCCGTAGAAGCCCAGTGCCTGCGAGCGGCGCCAGACCTGCCGCAGCAGCTCGCGGCTCGCGCCGTGCTCGTGGTCGATGCCGTGCGCGCGCACCAGGTCGGCGAGCTCGCCGTGCAGGAAGTCCTCGATGCGCGCGATCAGCTCGGCCGCGCGCGCGGAACCTTCGAAGGGGCGCGCATGGGCGCCGGACGACGGGAGGGATGCGTTCATGTCCGTCCCCGCCTTCAGTTGACCATGCGGCTCTGGCCGGCCCAGTACGGCGCCTGGATCGCCTTGCGCGCGACCTTGCCGTTCGGGTTCTTCGGCAGCGCGCCCACGAACTCCACGCGGCGCGGCCGCTTGAAGCCGCCGAGCCGCTCGGCGCAGAAGGCATCGAGCGCGCCCAGGTCGAGCGCATGGCCGGGCTTGAGCACCACGTGCGCGGCCACGGCCTCGCCCCACTTGTCGTCGGGCACGGCGAACACGCAGGCATCGGCGACGGCCTCGTGCTGGTAGAGCACGGCCTCGACCTCCGAGGGATAGACGTTGAAGCCGCCGCTGATCACCATGTCCTTCTTGCGGTCGACGATGTACACGAAGCCCTGGTCGTCGGCGCGCGCGAGATCGCCCGTGTGGTAGCGGCCGTTCTTCAGCACCTCGGCCGTGAGCTCGGGCGCGCGCCAGTAGCCGGCGAACACGTCGGGGCCGCTGACCACGATCTCGCCGATCTCGCCACTCGCCACGGGCTGGCCCGCGTCGTCGACGATCTCCACCAGCGACTCGAGGAAGGGCCGGCCGCACGAGGCCAGCCGCCCGGGCGCGGCGGCGCGCGCGAACAGGTGGTCCTCCACGCCGAGGCCGCACACGCCCGAGGTGGTCTCGCCCGCGCCGTAGCCCTGCGACAGCACCGGGCCGAACACGTCCATGGCGCGCAGGATGCGCGCGGGCGCCATCGGCGCGGCGCCGTAGCCCAGACGCTGCAGGTCGGGCAGCGGGCGGTAGCGGCCCTCGAGCTCGGCCAGCAACATGTTGATCATGGTCGGCACCATGAAGGTGTGGGTCACGCGCTCGGCCTTCATGTCGGCCAGGAAGCGGCCGGGCTCGAAGCCCGCGAACAGCCGGATGGTGGCGCCGCTGCACAGCGCGGGCACGATCTGCATGCCCGAGGCATGGGTGACCGGCCCGACCAGGCCCAGCAGGTGGCCTTCGCGCATGCCCTCGGAACGCACGAGGAACTTGCGCAGCTGCGCGAGCCGGTTGCCGAAGGTCTGCATCGCGGCCTTGAGCACGCCCGAGGAGCCCGAGGTGTAGTGCAGCACGGCGAGCTCGTCGGCCTCGACGCGCGCGGCCTCGAAGGCATCGCTGGCGCGGCCGAGCGCGCCCTCGTAGGAGGCGGCATCGCCCTCGGGCGCGTCGACGAACAGCAGCATCGGGCGCGCGTCGCCCTTCAGGTGCGGCAGGAAGGCTTCGGCACGCTCGGCCGTGGTGACGATCAGCGCGGCGCCGCTGTTGGCGACGATCTCGCCGACCTCGGCGGGCGAGAGCCGCGCATTGAACGGCGCCTTGACCAGCGCGGCCTTGTAGCAGGCCAGCTCGACCTCGACGATCTCGATGCAGTTCGGCAGGTAGATGCCGACGCGGTCGCCGCGCGCGAGGCCGAGCCCCAGCAGCGCGTTGGCGAGGCGGTTGGAACGGCGGTCGAGCGCCTCGTAGCTGAGGCTGCGGGATTCGGTGCGCAGCGCGATCCGCGGGCCGTGCAGGCGCGCGCAGCGCGAAACGAGTTCGCCGACGTTGGCGACCCGGGGGGTGGACTGGGGCAAGGGGTGTCTCCTGGATGCAGGCATGCGTTCGTGCATGCGATGCGCCACTGTCCGCCAAAGCGGCCCGGCACAGGAAATACCGTTTGCTGATGCCGAGCCATCAATCGCATTGATGGCTCGGCTCGCGAGAAACGCGTCGCGCTATGCCTCGGGCTCGACCTCGGCCAGCAGCTCGGCCTCCCAGCGGCCCTCGGCGATCAGCCGCGCGGCCTGCCGCACGAGCGAACGCGCC